>VGBQ01000032.1 GCA_016870425.1 Actinomycetota bacterium
GCCTGGAGTAGCAGGCAGCCGCAGGCTCAGGGGTAGCGCTCGAGCGGGAATCCCTCCGACAGCCGGGAGAGTCCCCGGCGCACCGACCGGGCGCGCTGCTCTCCCACGCCCTCGACCGCCTGGAGGCCCTCGATGGAGGCAGCGAGGATCCGAGGCAGTGATCCGAACTTCGCCACGATCCGCTCGATGATCGCCTCGGGCAGACGGGGGATGCGTGAGAGCTGGCGGTAGCCCCGCGGGCTGACCTGCACGTCCAGTCCCTCTTCTCCGCCGTCGAAGCCCAGCGCCCGTGACACGGCGGTGAGATCCAGTAGTCCTTCTCCATCCAGGGCGTCTAGTGCCGCTGCGGCGCGCTCGACACGGCGACCGCGACCGGTGGCGTAGTCGCGCAGCAAAAGGGCGCGCTCCTCGCCCACGCCGGCCAGCAACTCCGCGAGCTGCAGTGAGAGCAGGCGACCGTCAGTGCCGAGCTCCACGACGTATCCCTCGATCTCCAGTTCGATGCGCAACACCATCTCTCCGCGCTGGTCGACGACGGCGACATCACGCACGGTCACGAGGTCGTCGATCTCGAGCGCGGAGAGGTTGGCGCTCACTTCGTCGAGTCGGATGCGATAGCGCTCGAGGGTGGCGATGGCCTGATTGGCGCGGGCGAGGATCGCGCTGGAGTCCTCGAGCACGTGACGTCGGCCGTCGAGATAGATCGTGACGGTCGACATCGACTTGCTGACGCAGATGACCGGGTGGTGGGTCTGCCGTGCGACGCGGTCGGCGGCGCTGTGGCGCGTGCCCGTCTCGTCGGTCGGCAGGGCCGGGTCAGGATGCAGGTGTACGGCGGCCCGCAGGATCCGGCTGGCGTTGTTATCCAGGACGATCGCGCCGTCCATCTTGGCGAGCTCGCGCAGACGCGTGGACGTGAAGTCGACGTCGAGGGCAAAGCCGCCGCGCGTGACAGACTCGACCGCACGATCGAGGCCCAGGACCACAAGGGCGCCGGTGCGACCGCGCAGGATCCGCTCAAGGCCATCGCGCAGGGGCGTGCCGGGAGCAACCATGGCGAGGACCTCGCGCATACGCGCATCGAGGGCGTCACTGCCGGGCACTCGCACCCCCCTAGTGGTTGGACCGTCAGCCTAGTCCGGGGGTGCAGCGGCTAGCGGAAGCCGGGCGGGCGCGCGGCATCGGCGTGACCTTGGATCGCACGCAGCCCCGCCTCGAGGTGTCGCACCTCAATGACGCCGTCGACGCGGTCGCGCGATCCCGCGGGCACCAGGATCCGCTTGTAGCCCAGGCGGCGGGCCTCGGCGACGCGCTGGGCGAGGAAGGGCACGGGACGCACGTCACCGGACAGCGCGATCTCGCCAATGGCGAGGACATCAGCGGGGATCGGCGTGGTGAGTTGGGCCGACGCGATTGCGAGACACACCGCGAGGTCGGCCCCCGGATCAGCGATCTGCGCGCCACCCACCGTGGCGACAAAGATGTCGCGCTGCGCCAGGACCTTCATGCCCGCGCCCGCCTGGGCTGTCACTGCCGCGAGCGTCACCACTCGGGTCGTGTCGAGTCCGGTCACCGTGCGCCGCGCCATCGGACCGCCATCGGGTGACACCAGAGCCTGGATCTCCGCGAGGAGCGGGCGCCTGCCCTCCATCGTGACGGTCACGCACGTGCCCGGGACGGGCGTGTCCCGCTGACCGCGGAAGAGCTCGGAGGGATCGACGACCTCGGCCAGGCCGGTGTCGGTCTGCTCGAAGGCGACGATCTCATCGGCCGGGCCATAGCGGTTCTTGGCGGCGCGCAGCAGTCGCAGCGCGGTGGTGCGCTCGCCCTCGAAGGTCAGCACGGTGTCGACGAGATGCTCGAGCGCGCGCGGCCCCGCGACGGAGTTGTCCTTGGTCGACTGGCCGATGAGCAGCAGCGGGAGGCCACGCTGCTTGGCTGTGCGCGTGAGGGCCTGGGTCACCTCGAGCACCTGGGAGACGCCGCCCGCGCGCCCCTCGAGCTCGGAACTCGAGATGGTCTGCACGGAATCGACGATGATGAGCGCGGGCCGGTGGTGGTCGACCTGCCCGAGGATGGCGAAGAGGTCGTTGTCATCGGTGACCAGCAGGCGCTCGGAGACCGCCCCGATGCGCCGCGCGCGCAACGCGATCTGGTCAGCTGACTCCTCGCCCGAGGCATAGAGGACGAGGCCCGGATTGCGCTGGGTAAAGGCGTGGGCGACGGCGAGGAGCAGGGTCGACTTGCCGACACCGGGCTCACCCGCGACGAGCACCACCTGCCCGGCCACAAGCCCTCCGCCGACGACGCGATCGAACTCACCCGCTCCTGTCGGCAGGCGGCGTACGCGCTCGTCGGCGATCTCGGTGACCGGCTGCGCGGGGCGCACCGCGGCCGCGGCCTTGCCTGACTTGGCCGCCTTGGTCGCGGGCGCGGCGGCGACCTCGGCGACGGTGCCGAACTCCTGGCACTTGGGGCAGCGGCCCACCCAGCGCAGGGACGTGGCTCCGCAGGCGTTGCACTGGTAGGACACCGCTGACTTGGCCACGTCGGCAGGCTACGCGCCCGGCCTGACTCTTCGTTGAGTGGCGGGTTGTGTGGGGCGACACGCCGTGCGGCGGTCGCATAACCCGCCACTCAACGAACTACGCCGGGTCGGCGGGGTGAGGAGCGAGGGCCTGGCGCGCGGCGCCGCGGGCGTTGCGCAGTGCCTCCTCGTGGGCCTGGCAGTACTCCACCAGGACGGCGTAGGCCTTCTTGCCCATGAGCTCGACCAGCTCGTCGCGGTTGGTGATGTAGACCGGCTCGGAGGCGATGTGGGCCTCGGTGTTGCCGCTGCAGTACCAGTCGAGGTCGTGGCCCCCCGGGCCCCAGCCGCGTCGATCGAACTCCGTGATCGTGACGACCTGCACCGTGGTGTCGTCCGGGCGCTTCACCTCGTCGTAGGCACGGCGGATCGGCAGCTGCCAGCAGACATCGGGCTTGGTCTTGACGAAGGAGATGCCCTCGCGCAGGGCGAGGCCATGCAGGGCGCATCCCTCGCCGCCCTCGAAGCCCGGACGGTTGAGGAAGATGCAGCCGCCATCGACGACGCGAGTCTTGCGCTCGCCATCACCCGACTTCACGGTCGTGCCCTTGCGGTGACCGACGTCGTAGAACTGCCAGTGCTCGGGGTCGAGCTTGGCGGCCCACTTCAGGGTGCGCTTCTCGTCGGCCTTGTCCGTGAAGTGCGCCCCCTGGGTGCAGCAGCCGGAGTCGGGGGCGGTGGAGTAGATGCCCTGGCAGCCGCGACCGAAGATGCAGGTCCACTTGGAGGTCAGCCACGTCAGGTCGATGCGGTAGCGCTGGTGCTTCTTGCCGGGGTCATCGAACTCGACCCAGGCACGGGGGAAGTCAAGAGGCACTTCGGGCACGCGCTGACCCTAGCGCGCGCCGGCGGGTCCGCAGGCGCGCGGCGGCGCCGGAGCGAGTAGCGTACATCCGTGCGCCTCGGAGTGCTGGACATCGGTTCCAACACCGTTCATCTGCTCGTCGTTGATGCGCACCAGGGTGCCGCACCACTGCCGGCCTGGAAGTCCAAGATCACCCTGCGTCTCGCGGAGCATCTGGGCGATGACGGCCGCATCGACCGCGATGCCCGGGATGCCCTCGTGGCCTTCGCGAGCCAGTCGCGCCAGACGGCCGAGGACCTCGGCGTCACGGAATTCCTTGCCTTCGCCACCTCGGCGGTGCGGGACGCCTCCAATGGCCTGGAGGTCCTGGACGCGGTGCGGGAGCGCACCGGCATCGAGGTCGAGGTGCTTAGCGGCGAGGACGAGGCGCGCCTGACCTTCCTCGCCGTGCGTCGGTGGTTCGGCTGGTCCGCCGGCCGGATCCTCGTGCTCGACATCGGAGGCGGCTCGCTCGAACTCGCATCGGGTGCGGACGAGGAGCCCGACGTCGCCCTCTCCCTGCCGCTGGGTGCTGGCCGTCTCACGCGCGATCTGCTGGCGGGGGACCCGCCGGGCGAGGAGGCGGTACGCGCGGCGCGCAAGGTCGTGCGCGCGAGCCTGGGAGAGGTCATCGGGCGCCTTCTGCGCGCGGGCGAGCCACGCATCTGCGTCGCCACGTCCAAGACCTTCCGCCAGCTCGCCCGCATCGCTGGCGCGGCGCCCTCGAGTGATGGCTACTTCGTCCGTCGGACCCTCTCGCGCGAAGACGTCCGCACCTGGGTGCCCAAGCTCGCGTCGATGACCGCTGCGGAGCGCACCGGACTGCCGGGCGTGTCGGACTCCCGCGCAGCGCAACTGCTGGCCGGTGCCATCGTCGCGGAGTCCGCGATGGATCTGCTGGGCATCGCGGAGCTCGAGATCGGGCCGTGGGCTCTGCGCGAGGGCGTGATCCTCCGGCGGATCGACGGACTGGACTCGTGACCCAGGCCGCCGTGCTCAGCGGTCTCACGACCGACGAGGTCGCCGAGCGCGTCGCCCGCGGACAGACCAACGACGCCCCGGACCCTCGCAGCCGAAGCCTCGCCAGCATCATCCGCTCCAACACGCTCACGTGGTTCAACGCGCTGATCGGGTCGATGTGGGTCGTGATGTGGTTTGTCGCGCCCTTCCAGGACTCGCTCTTCGGCTTCGTGATCGTCGCCAACGCGCTGATCGGCATCACGCAGGAGTACCGCGCCAGCCGCGCCCTGGCCAAGCTGTCGGTCATCGGCGAGGCAAAGCCGATGGTGCGGCGCAACGGCGTGGATGTCGAGATCAGGCCGGCGGAGGTGGTGCTGGACGACCTGGTCATCCTGCGGCCGGGCGATCAACTCGTCGTCGACGGTGATGTGGTCCAGGCCGATGGTCTCGAGATCGATGAGAGCCTCCTCACCGGCGAGGCGGATCCCGTGGACAAGGCCGTGGGAGATATGGCGATGTCCGGATCCTTCGTCGTCGCCGGATCAGGCGCCTACGTCGCGACGCGTGTCGGAGCCGACTCCTTCGCCGCCGGCCTCAGCGCGCAGGCCAAGAAGTTCGCACAGACACGGTCGGAGCTGCGGGACGACATCAATCGCTTCATCCGCATCGCGTCGTTCATGATCCCGCCCGTCGGGATCCTGCTCCTCGTCTCCCAGTTGCGCGCTAATCAGTCGGTGGACGACGCGATTCGGGGCACCATCGCCGGGGTCGTCACGATGGTGCCCGAGGGCCTGGTGCTGCTCACCAGCATCGCCATGGCGGTGGCCGTCGTGCGACTCGCACAGCGCAAGGTGCTCGTGCAGGACCTACCCGCCGTCGAGGTGCTCGCACGCGTCGATACGGTGTGCGTGGACAAGACCGGCACCCTCACCGAGCCCGGTATGGCCGTCACGGACGTGGAGGTCCTGGATCCCTCCGCCCAGGTAGCGGAGGCGCTGGCCGCCCTCGGCGCCGCGGAGGAGTCACCCAACCCGACCCTGCAGGCCGTCGCACGCGCCTACCCGCAGCCGCAGTGGTCGCTCCTGGATGCGATCGCCTTCTCCAGTGCGCGCAAGTGGTCGGCGGCGACCTTCACCGACCACGGCACGTGGCTTCTGGGCGCGCCGGAGGTCATCTTGGGTGATGCGGATCCCGGAGTGTGCGAGCGCGCGGAGGCACTGGCAGCCCAGGGATCTCGGGTGCTGCTGCTCGCGCGCACGCGCGGCACCGCTCCCGACGCCGAGAGGGGACCCGGCGAGGCAGACCCGGCGGCGCTCATCGTCATCGACCAGCGACTGCGACCGGATGCCGCGGAGACAGTGGGCTACTTCCTTGAGCAGGATGTCGCGGTCAAGGTCATCTCCGGTGACAATCCGGCCACCGTCGCGGCGATCGCGACACAGGCGGGGGTGCCCGGTGCGAGCGATCCTGTCGACGCGCGCACGCTATCCGAGGATCCGCAGCAGCTCGCTGACCCCATCGACTCGCACTCGGTCTTCGGCCGGGTCACCCCGGCACAGAAGCAGGCGATGGTCGGGGCCCTGCACCTGCGCGAGCGCACCGTGGCAATGACTGGTGACGGGGTCAACGATGTCCTCGCCCTGAAGCAGGCAGACCTCGGCATCGCCATGGGGTCGGGGTCATCGGCCACGCGCGCGGTGGCCCAACTAGTGCTCCTGGACAACCGCTTTTCAGTGATGCCGTACGTGGTGGCGGAGGGCCGTCGGGTGCTGGGCAACATCGAGCGCGTCTCGGATGTGTTTTTGACCAAGACCTTCTACGCCACGATCATCTCGGCCTTCATCGGCCTCACGGTGCTCTTCTCCTTCAGCGCCGGCGGACAGCCGCTGGAGTTCCCCTACCTTCCCCGGCACTTCACCCTCATTAGCTCTCTCACCATCGGCATTCCCGGCTTCTTCCTCGCGCTCATGCCCAACACCGAGCGCTTCCGGCCGGGATTCCTACGCCGCGTGCTGCTCTTCGCGGTGCCCGCCGGAGTCATCTGCGCCGCCACGGGGCTAGGCACCTATCTCGTCGTCATCCAGCTCGGGGAGCCGCTGGCGGACGCTCGCTCGGCCGCCACCATCGCGCTCTTCATCGTCACCTTCGCCGTGCTTGTCCAGTCGGCTCGTCCGCTCAACCTGCTGCGCGTCGGTGTATGCGCCGCGATGCTGCTCTCCTTCCTGGTGGTCCTCTTCGTCCCGTGGCTGTCGGGCTTCTTCGCGGTCTATGTCCAACCCGAGCGCGACAGCCTCATCGCCCTGGCCTTCGGCCTCGGCGGAGCGCTACTCGTCGCCATCGCGACGCGATTCACCGATCGCCTGCGCCGCGCATGAGCGCCACGGCTTTGCGACACTGATCACGTGACCCACGTGCCCGTCGCCCTGTCGACCTCGTCGGTCTTCCCGGATGGCACGGCGGCGGCGTTCGAGATGGCATCTCGCCTCGGCTACGACGGTGTCGAGGTCATGGTGATGAGCGATGCGGTGAGTCAGGACCCCGTCGCTCTGCGACGCCTCTCCGACCACTACGCCGTGCCGATCCTCTCCGTGCACGCCCCCTGCCTGCTCGTCACGCAGCGGGTGTGGGGCACCGATCCCTGGGGCAAGCTTGTCCGCGCGCGAGAAGCCGCGGAGCAACTCGGCGCGTCGACCGTCGTCGTGCATCCGCCCTTCCGCTGGCAGCGCGACTATGCGCGCGACTTCGTGGCCGGACTGGACCGCATGGCCCAGGACACTCCCATCCGTTTCGCGGTGGAAAACATGTATCCGTGGCGCGCGGGCTCGCGTGAGATCAAGGCCTACAGCCCCGGCTGGGACATCCGCGACGAGGACTATCCCCACACGACCCTCGACCTCTCGCACACCTCTGTCTCGGGCACGGATGCGCGGGACATGGCCCTTGACCTCGGCGATCGACTCGCGCACGTCCATCTCGCTGACGGCTCCGGGTCCGCGCGCGACGAGCACCTGATCCCCGGGCGGGGCACCCAGCCATGCGCTGAGGTGCTCACCGACATCGCGGGCAGAGGCTTCGACGGCACGGTCGTGGTCGAGGTGTCGACGCGGCGAGCCCCTGATCGGTCAGCGCGCGAGGCCGACCTCGCCGACGCACTGACCTTTGCCCGGCGCCACCTAGGACAACTCCCCGCCTAGAGTGGGGCGGTGCCAGACGAATCGCCGGCAGAGCCGGTCCGGGGCAGCAGCGAGCAGGTCCGCGACGCGGCTATCGCCGCCGCCCGCAATGCTTTTGCCGCGGGCAGCTACGCCCGCACCACCTTCAAGGGGCTGGCGGCGGCGGCCGGGGTCGCACCCACCGTCCTGCGCAAGTACTACGACAACAAGGACGCGGTCTTTGCCGCGGCGCTGCGGCTGCCCACCGATCCCGTCGGGGCGGTCCCCACACTCCTCGCACCCGGCGTCGAGGGATTGGGGGAGCGACTGGTGAGGTTCACCCTCGACACGCTCGGCGATCCTCAGGTCCGCGATGACCTGGTGTCGATGGCGCGCTCCGGAGCCTCGGCCGCTGCACTGACCCGATCACTGCAGGACTATCTCGACACGACGCTCATCGATCGTGTCGTCTCTGCAGTGGGTGTGCCCGACGCGCGCATGCGGGTCGCCCTCATCTCGAGCTATCTCATCGGTGTCGCGGCCGGGCGCTACGTCATGCGCATTGAGCCACTGGCATCGGCCAACGAGGAATACGTCGTGCGTCTCGTCGCGCCCACGATCCAGGCACTGCTCGACCCGAGGACCTCCCTGCCCAAGCCGTCCGGAGCGACTCCGTGATCGCGGTGATCGGCGCGGGTGCCATGGGCGAGGTCTTCGTCGCGGGTCTCCTGCGCGCGGGCACCGATCCGGGCAGGCTCGTGATCTCCGAGAAGCGCGAGGAACGCGCTCAGGAGGTGTCACGGCTCCACGGCGTACGCGCCGTCTCGATCGCCGAGGCCGCGCGCGAGGCCGCGACGATCCTCCTGCTCGTCAAGCCCCAGGACATCGCCGGAGTCGCCGATGAGATCGCACCGTTGATCTCCGACGGGACCGTGATCATCTCCCTTGCTGCAGGGGTGCGTCTGGCTGCGCTGGAGGCGCGGCTGCCGCGAGCAGCGGTGGTGCGGGCCATGCCGAACACCCCCGCCCTCGTCGACCTCGGCATCACCGCTATCTCCCCGGGCGCATCGTGCTCGGGCGTGCAAGCGGACTATGTCCAGACGCTGCTCTCTGCCGTCGGGCCCGTCGTGCGCGTGCCCGAGGAACTGCAGGACGCCGTCACCGCGACGTCGGGCTCAGGCCCGGCATACGTCTTCCGGCTTGTCGAGGCCATGGTCGCGGGCGCCGTCGACCTCGGAGTCGACCCGGTGATTGCGCATCAACTCGTCACCCAGACGGTACTCGGTGCCGCCACGATGGCCTCGCGGCCCGGGGCTGACCCCGCGGCGCTGCGCGCACAGGTGACGTCGCCGGGCGGCACGACGGCCGCCGCCCTGGGCGTCTTCGATGCCGGCGACCTCATGGGCCTCGTGGCCGCAGCTATGCGGGCGGCGCGCGATCGCGGCAGGGAGCTCGGGGAGTGAGCGAGGCCGTCGCGGTCGTCTGGGACGAGGCCCTGCGGGCATACGACTTCGGGCCCGGTCACCCGCTCGCGCCGATCCGCGTGGAACTCGCCATGAGGCTGACCCGCGAGTTCGGCCTTCTTGATGCACCCGGGGTCGAGGTCATCGAGCCCGTCGTTCCCGCAGCCCTCGACGACATCGTGGCCGTGCACCTGCCGGGCTACGTCGCCGCCGTCGAGCGTGCGTCGCAGGATCCGCGTGTTGTCGACGTCGATCGCGGGCTTGGCACACCGGATGATCCGACCTTCGCCGGCATGCACGCGGCGTCTGCCCTGGTCGCGGGCGCGACACTCATGGCCGCGAAGGCCGTGCACTCGGGTCGCGCGCAGCACGCCGTCAATATCGCCGGAGGTCTGCATCACGCGATGCCCGGAATGGCCTCGGGCTTCTGCGTGTACAACGACATCGGCGTTGCCATCGCGTGGCTCCTGGCACAGGGCGTGCAGCGGATCGCCTACATCGATGTCGATGTCCACCACGGCGACGGCGTTCAAGAGATGTTCTACGACGACCCCCGCGTGCTCACCATCTCCCTCCACGAGAGCCCTCTCACGCTCTTCCCCGGCACGGGATTCGCCGACGAGATCGGGGGCCCGGGCGCCCTCGGCTCAGCCGTCAATGTCGCCCTGCCGGCCGGCACGGGGGATCAGGGCTGGCTGCGGGCCTTCCACGCGGTGGTCCCCGACGTGCTCGAAGCCTTCGCGCCCCAGATCATCGTGAGCCAGCATGGATGCGACACCCACATCGACGATCCGCTTGCGCATCTGGCGCTGACGGTCGATGGGCAGCGCATGTCCTACGAGGCCATCCATCGGTGGGCGCATCGCTACGCGGATGGTCGCTGGATTGCCCTGGGCGGCGGCGGATACGAATGGGTCGATGTCGTGCCGCGCGCGTGGACCCATCTCATTGCCGAGGCCGCGGGGATGCCGATCGATCCGCATTCGGCGACGCCCGCTGGCTTCCAGTCGTATGTCCAGGCGACGCTGGGTCGGCCGGGACCGGTGCGCATGACCGATGGCAGCACCCCGTGGGCCAAGCCCTTCGACCAGGGTTTCGACCCCTCCCATCCGGTGGATTCCGCCGTGCTCGCGACGCGAGCGGCCGTCTTCCCGCACCTGGGACTCGTCGCCGATCCCGACCCCTGGTTCTAGGCACCGCACCCCGCCGTGAGGGCCGGGGGTCGACCCCCTCGCCGCCGCACCGGGACCCCCACTAGGCTCGAAATCCGAATTCCGCGTGACGGGCGCGACACGTTGCAGTAGCGTCGCGGCGTCACGGGATGCAGGTCATCCCTACCGGAGGCAAGGAGCAGACATGAGCGGTGGACCCGAGCGCCCCCTGGCGGAGGTGCGATTCCTCACCGTGGCCGAAGTCGCGTCGCTCATGCGCGTGTCGAAGATGACGGTCTACCGCCTGGTGCACGCGGGTGAGCTACCCGCTGTGCGCGTGGGCCGATCCTTCCGGGTTCCCGAGCAAGCCGTGCACGACTACCTCCGCACGTCCTACATCGAGGCCGGCTGAGTCGCTGCTCAACGCCGTCCCGCCCGCGCCGCATCCCGCAGACGCGATCGGATAAGGTCTCACAGCCCGGTTCACTCCGGGACCGTCTCGGACTGAATGAGGTATTCGATGGGCTCGGTGGTCAAGAAGCGCCGCAAGCGCATGGCCAAGAAGAAGCACCGCAAGCTGCTCAAGCGCACGCGCGTCCAGCGCCGCAACAAGAAGTAGCAGCTCATGGGTCGCGTCGTGCTGGTCACGGGCGCTGCCCGGCACCTCGGCGGACTCATGGTCCGCTCCCTCGTCCGCGACCCCTCCATCGACCGCGTGGTCGGCGTTGACGTCGAACCCCCGCGCCGCCCTCTCCTGGGGGCCGAATTCGTCCGTGCCGACATCCGCAACCCCGTCATCGGCCGCGTCCTCGCCTCTGCCGACGTGGACACCGTCGTCCACATGGGCGTGATTGCGACCCCCCGGCAGGCCGGGGGCCGGACCGTGATGAAGGACATCAACGTCATCGGGACCATGCAGCTCCTGGCCGCCTGCCAGAAGTCCGAGTCGGTCCGCCACCTCGTCGTGAAGTCGACCGCGTCCGTCTACGGCGCGGGACCAAGGGACCCGGCGCTCTTCACCGAGGACATGACGCCTAAGCACCCGCCCACGTCGGGGTGGGCCAAGGACTCCGTCGAGGTCGAAGGCTACGTGCGTGGCTTTGCGCGACGTCGCCCTGATGTCACGGTGTCCACCCTGAGACTGGCCAACGCGATCGGTCCGCGCGTGGAGACGGCGATGACGGCGTACTTCACCCTGCCCCTCATCCCCACGGTCCTCGGATTCGATGCGCGCCTGCAATTCGTGCACGAGGATGATGCGATCGCCGCCCTGCACCGAGCGATCACGGCGGCCAAGGCAGGGGTCTTCAACATCGCCGGTGACGGCATCCTCGCGATGTCCCAGGCCGTCAGCCGCACCGGGCGGGCGAGCGTGCCGGTGCCCGGGGCCCTGCTAGGGGTGGTCGGCCGGGCCCTCGCCCCGGCGAAGATCGTGGACTTTTCGGCCGAGCAGGTGCGCTTCCTCACCTACGGTCGCGGCATCGACACGGGGCGAGCGCGTCGTGAGTTGGGTTTCACGGCGCCGCGCACCACGTCGGCGGCCTTCGATGAATTCCTGTCCGGTCACGGCCTCCGCCCCGCACTGGCCGAGACTGTGCTGTCCGGTGCCGATGACGCCTGGCGGCACATCGCTGCACGCGGAGGCGTCGGTGCCTGACGCCCGAGTGATCCCCCTCGACCCCGACGGCCATCGCGGTGCCCGCGTGCAGGCCGAGGTCGCGGGCGACACCCTCCTGGACTTCCTCCGCCGCCGTCTCACCGGCGACTACGAGGTCGACGACTTTGGCTTCGACGCCGATCTCACCGACCACGTGCTCATCCCTCCGCTGCGCCCGCTCTTCGACCGGTGGTTTCGCGTCGAGGTGCGAGGGCTCGACAATGTGCCTTCGGCCGGCGGAGCGCTCATCGTCGCCAACCACTCCGGGACCATCGCGCTGGATTCGCTGATGACCCAGGTCGCCTTGCGCGATCACCACCCTGCGCACAGGCACCTGCGCATGCTCGGAGCGGACCTGGTCTTCCGCACGCCCTTCCTCGCGCCCTTGGCGCGCAAGGCCGGCCACACCCTCGCCTGCATGCCGGATGCCGAGCGCCTGCTCAACCGCGGCGAGCTGGTCGGTGTGTGGCCCGAGGGCTTCAAGGGTGTCGGCAAGCCCTTCAGCGAGCGCTACAAGCTGCAAAGATTCGGCCGCGGGGGATTCGTCTCGGCCGCACTGCGCGCCGGCGTACCCATCATTCCGACGGCGATCGTCGGCGCCGAGGAGACCTACCCCATGCTGGGCAATCTCTCGCCCCTCGCCCGGATCCTCGGGCTGCCCTACTTCCCGATCACGCCGACCTTCCCCTGGCTCGGTCCCCTTGGCATGGTGCCCCTGCCCAGTCGATGGATCATCGAGTTCGGTGAGCCAGTCCACACGGAGCAGGTCGCCGCAGATGCCGATGACCCGATGGCCGTGCTCGAGCTCACCGATGCAGTGCGCGAGCGCATCCAGCAGTCGCTCTACCGCCTGCTCGTGCAGCGCGAGTCCACCTTCTAGATCGACTGCTCGCCCACCGCTACCTGTTGGCCCACGCCGCCCGGTCAGCGGCGGATGAGTCGGCCGGCGGCATAGCCCGCGGCGACGCCGAGCCCAATGCCGGCGCTGGCAGCCAGGGCAGGCACCGCGGCGCGTCGTGCCTTGGCCCGTCGGCGGTAGTCGCGGATCGGCCAGTCGTTGTCCTTGGCGTGAGCGCGCAGCAGCGCATCGGGGTTGATCGCCACCGGATGGCCCACCAGCGACAGCATCGGGATGTCGTTGGCAGAGTCGGAGTACGCCGAGCACCGGGTGAGATCGAGACCCTCGCGCTCGGCGATCGCGCGCACGGCCTCGGCCTTGGCCAGCCCGTGGAGCGGTGCCCCGATCAGCCGTCCGGTGTAGACCCCGCCCTTCACCTCCGCCACGGTGCCTAGTGCGCCCGTCAGTCCGAGGTGCTTGGCGATGATGGTGGCCAGCTCGACCGGCGTGGCCGTCACCAGCCACACACGCTGCCCGGCGTCCAGATGCTCCTGGGCGAGCGCGAGGGTGCCGGGGATCAGCTTGTCTGACATCTCCTCATCGAAGATCTGCTCCCCGAGGTCGACGAGTTCGTCGACGCGGCGTCCCTCGACGAAGGACAGTGCCGAGGCGGTGGCCGACGCCATGTCCTCGAGATCCTCAGAGCCACTGAGCACGAAGCGCAACTGGCGCCGACCGAAGTCCACGACCTGGCGGGCGTCGAAGAATCGCCTGCGTGCGAGCCCGACTGCAAAGTGGAAGATGCTCGCGCCGCGCATGATGGTGTTGTCTACGTCGAAGAACGCTGCCGCGAACGGGTCGACGGGTGCGCCACCCTCGGGGAGCACCTCGGCCGCGGCTGCAGCCGCCTCGCCAGCGTGGCGATAGGCGGGCAGGACAGGCGAGCGGCGGGCCACCCCGTCAGACTAGGGGGGTGGCCGAAGACCGCGTGCTACTCGTCGGCAAGCCGGGCTGCCACCTGTGCGATGACGCCCGCACGGTCGTCGCCGAGGTCTGCGCGGCCGCCGGGGTCCCCTGGGCTGAGGTCTCGATCCTCGATGACCCCGGGCTGGCCGACCTCTACGCCGAGCAGATCCCCGTGGTGATCGTCGATGGGCAGATGCACGACTTCTGGCGAGTGGACGCTGAGCGCCTCCGAGCGGCCCTGGGGATTGAACGCCGATAATCGGACAAGCGTGTCCGTTGAGGTTTGTATCCTGCGTTCACAAGCGCCTACCCTGGAGCCTCACCCGCCGGCCACCCGCCGCGCCTGTACCGCCAGGTAGGTCCCACCGTGTCCCTTCGCATCGCACCCGCGCGCGCCCGCGACGGGGTGCCCACGGCCACCGTGGAGCGGCTGCCCTCCTATCTCCACGTCCTTGAGCGCCTGCGCGCGTCGGGCATCTCCACCGTGTCCTCGGCCGATCTCGCTGAGCGCAGCGGAGTGACCAGCGCCAAGCTCCGCAAGGACCTCTCGCACCTCGGGTCGCTCGGCACGCGCGGCGTGGGCTACGACGTCGACTTCCTCTATCGCAGCATCGCCGACTGGCTCGGCGTGCACGAGCCCATGGGCGTCGTGATCGTCGGCCTGGGCAACCTCGGCAGTGCCCTGGCGACGTATCGCGGCTTCGCGGGGGGAGGGTTCCGGATCGTCGGACTCGTCGACTCCGACCCCGCTGTCATCGGGCGGCAGGTGAGTTGCGGCGACGCACTCGTCACGGTGCGCCCGGTGGCCGATCTCCCCGCCGTCGCAGCGACCGCGCAGATCGGAGTCATCGCGACTCCGGGCGCTGCCGCGCAGGACGCCTGCGACCGGCTCGTCGCCGCCGGGGTCGAGCACATCCTCAATTTCGCGCCGTGCTTCCTCTCAGTGCCCCCCGGGGTCGAGGTGCGGGCCATCGATGTCGGCGTAGAACTCCAGATCCTCGCCTTCCGGCGACGACAGGCCGTGCACCACACCGGGGCGGTGAGCGCCTGACCTCCCCTGCACCCCCGCAGACCATCCACGACCCACGATCCGAAGGTTCCCCGTGACCGCAACCCGCCCCAAGAAGAAGCTCGGCTCCGTCGCACTTGTCGCGGCGGGCCCGGGCGACCCTGAACTCCTGACCCTGCGCGCCGCTGACCTCCTCAGGTCGGCCGAGCGTGTCATCGCCGACTTCGACGCGGTCGATATCGTGCGCGGCCTTGTCGCCTCGGGAGCCGATCTCGTGGCTGCCGTCGACGCCAAGGGGCTGCCACTCGACCACGCGGGCAGGGCAAAGCTGGTGATCGAGTCATCGCGGGAGGGCCTGCGCACCGTGCGCGTGCTGGCGGGTGACCCCGTGCTCGACGGCTCGCTCGCCATGGAGGCGGCCGCGTTGCGCAAGGCCAAGGTTCCCTTCGAGGTCGCACCCGGCGTGAGCACGGCCGTGGCAGTCCCGGCCTACGCCGGCATTGGCCTCACCGGCAGGCGCAGCCGCGAGGTCCACGTCATCAGCGCGTCCGATCCAGACGTCGACTGGGCCCCGCTCGCCCGCGATCGCGTGACCGTGGTCGTCCCGGACGGCGCCGACGCCGCGCCCACGATCGCCAAGGCACTCATCGCAGCGGGTCGCCCGGGTGATACGCCGATGATCATCACCCGAGGCGGCACCACGGTGGAGCAGCGCTCCGTCATCACGACGCTCGACGATGTCGCCAACGACGTGAAGGCCGCCAAGCAGGCCGGCCCCGGCGTCGTCGTGGTGGGCGAGGTCGTCGCACAGCGCGAACGCATGGCGTGGTTCGACGTCAAGCCGCTCTTCGGCTGGCGCGTCCTCGTGCCTCGCACCCAGGACCGCTCCGATGACCTGCTCGACCGTCTCGTGCGCTTCGGGGCCATCCCCGTCGAGGTCTCCACGATCAGCGTCGAGCCCCCGCGCACCCCCCAGCAGATGGACCGCGCCGTCCACGGGCTTGTCTCCGGTCGCTACGAGTGGATCGGCTTCACCAGCGTCAACGCCGTGCGTGCGGTGCGCGAGAAGCTCGAGCAGTACGGCCTGGACGCCCGGTCCTTCGCCGGACTCAAGGTTGCGGCGGTCGGCTCCGACACGGCCGAGGCCCTGGTGGCCTTCGGCGTGCAGCCTGACCTGGTGCCGGTTGGCGAGACGTCGACGCAGGCGCTCCTGGAGGAGTGGCCGCCGTACGACGAACTCATCGATCCGATCAACCGCGTCTTCCTCCCGCGCGCCGATATCGCCACGGAGACACTGGCCGCCGGGCTGGCCGAACTCGGCTGGGAGGTCGAGGACGTGACGGCGTACCGCACCGTCCGGGCCGCTCCGCCGCCCGCCGAGACCCGCGAGGCCATCAAGTCGGGTGGCTTCGATGCGGCGCTCTTCACCTCGAGCAGCACGGTGCGCAACCTTGTCGGCATCGCGGGCAAGCCGCACACCACGACGATCATCGCCTGCATCGGTCCGCAGACGGCCAAGACCGCCGAGGAACACGGCCTGCGCGTCGACGTACTCGCCGAGGAGCCCACCGCGGTGTCCCTGGCCGAGGCACTGGCCGCCCATGGCGAGGAGTTGCGACTCGCCGCCCTCGAGGCTGGGGAGTCCAGTTGGCGGCCGAGTCGTCGCCGCGCGGCAGCGCGCCGCAAGGCCACCTGAGCGCTGAGATGACCGGCGAGGACAGCAGGACTGTCGTTCACGTGCTGCGCCACGGCGAGGTGCACAACCCCGGGGGGGTGCTCTACGGCCGCCTCCCGGACTTCCACCTGTCCGACCGGGGACGGCAGATGGCCGACCGCGCGGCGGAAGCCCTGGCCGGGCGCGACATCGCCCGCGTAGTGGCTTCGCCCCTCGACCGGGCTCAGGAGACGGCTGCCCCCATCGCGGCCGTGCACGGTCTCGAGATCGTCACCGATCCGCGCGTGATCGAGGCCGGCAACGTCTTCGAGGGTCAGCGCGTGGGCGTGGGTGATGGAGTCCTGCGGCAGCCGCGGGCGTGGCGGCACCTGTGGAATCCCTTGACACCCTCGTGGGGTGAGCCCTACGTCGAGTTGGCC
>VGBQ01000033.1 GCA_016870425.1 Actinomycetota bacterium
GATTCCGGCGGAATGCGGCCCTGGATTTCCCGAAGAACGCCGGTCCCGACCGGCCGCCGAGGCGAGACGTGCGGCGCACTAGGCTTCCGAGCCATGGCCGAATTCATCTACACCCTCCGCAAGGCACGCAAGGCACACGGCGACAAGGTCGTCCTCGACGACGTGACGCTGTCCTTCCTGCCCGGGGCCAAGATCGGCGTCGTCGGCCCCAACGGAGCGGGCAAGTCCTCGCTGCTCAAGGTCATGGCCGGCGTGGATGAGGTGTCCAATGGCGATGCCCTGCTCTCCCCGGGCTTCACCGTCGGCATCCTCATGCAGGAGCCCATGCTGGATGAGTCCAAGACCGTGCTGGAGAACGTCGAGGAGGGGGTGGCCGAGACCAAGGCCATGATCGACCGCTTCAACGACATCTCCGCGCAGATGGCCGACCCCGACGCCGATTACGACGCTCTGCTCGCCGAGATGGGCAAGCTCCAGGAGGAGATCGACCATCGCAACGCCTGGGATCTGGACTCCCAGCTCGAGCAGGCCATGGACGCACTTCGCTGCCCCGCCCCCGACGCCGACGTGAGCGTGCTCTCCGGTGGTGAGAAGCGTCGTGTCGCTCTGTGCAAGCTCCTCCTCCAGCAGCCCGACCTGCTCCTGCTCGATGAGCCCACCAACCACCTTGATGCCGAGAGCGTGCAGTGGCTGGAGCAGCATCTGGAGAAGTACCCCGGCACCGTCATCGCCATCACCCACGATCGCTACTTCCTGGACAACGTCGCCCAGTGGATCCTCGAGCTCGACCGCGGCCACGCCTACCCCTATGAAGGCAACTACTCCGTCTACCTCGAGAAGAAGGCCGCGCGCCTGAAGGTCGAGGGTCAGCGCGACGCCAAGCTCAAGAAGCGGCTCACGGATGAGCTCGAGTGGGTGCGCTCCAGCGCCCGCGCCCGCCAGACCAAGAGCAAGTCCCGCCTCGAGCGCTACGAGGAGATGGCTGCCGAAGCAGAGAAGACGCGCAAGCTCGACTTCGACGAGATCCAGATCCCGCCCGGGCCGCGCCTAGGCAACGTCGTCGTCGAAGCCGACCACCTCACCAAGGCCTTCGGCGATCGCGTGCTGCTGGACGACCTGTCCTTCACGCTGCCCCGCAACGGCATCGTCGGCGTCATCGGCCCCAACGGCGTAGGCAAGACGACTCTCTTCCGCATGATCGTCGCTGCGGCCCAGGGTGGGTCCGACGATAAGGACGAGCTGCCGACCTCGGGAGACATCAAGATCGGCGAGACCGTCACGCTCTCCTACGTCGACCAGAGCCGCTCCGGTCTCGACCCGAAGAAGAACGTCTGGGAGGTCGTCTCCGACGGCCTCGACTGGATCAAGGTGGGCAACGTCGAGATGCCCTCGCGCGCCTACGTCTCGGCATTTGGCTTCAAGGGCCCGGACCAGCAAAAGCCCGCGGGAGTGCTCTCGGGCGGTGAGCGCAACCGCCTCAACCTCGCGCTCACACTCAAGATGGGCGGCAACCTGCTCCTGCTCGACGAGCCGACCAACGACCTCGACGTCGAGACGCTGGGGTCACTGGAGAACGCCCTGCTGGAATTCCCCGGCTGCGCCGTCATCACCTCGCACGACCGGTGGTTCCTTGACCGCATCGCGACGCACATCCTCGCCTACGAGGGCGACTCGCAGTGGTTCTGGTTCGAGGGCAACTTCGACGCCTACGAGAAGAACAAGGTCGATCGACTCGGCGCGGAGGCGGCACGTCCTCACCGGGCGACGTACCGCAAGCTCACCCGCGACTGACCGGGCCGATCCCGAGTTGCCCCCCGCCCCGGCAGGGAGGAGGCTTGCGCCATGACGACCTCGAGTGCGCTGCTCACCCTGGCGCTGCCTGCGCATGAGGGCAGACTGCTCGCCGCGCACCTCGACCGGCTGGCGTCGTGGGATCCGACGGGCCATGTGCGGATCGTCGCTCGCGCCGGTGCCATCGGTGTCTATGCCGCGCCCCCGATGCGCGTGATCAGTTTTGTGGCGCTCCCGCTGCGCGACCCGGTTACCGAGGAGGTCGACGTCTCCGCACGGACCGCGCAGGTGCGTCAAGGGCTCGAAGCGACGGCAGGCGCCACGGAGTTGTGCCTGCCGGAGCCCGCCGTCGGTTCCCCCGGTTTGGCGATGCTGCCACCCGCCGAGGGCTGGCAACTGCCGATCCACGGCGTCTCCGGTGATGTCGTGCCCGGGGTCGACGAAGCGATCGCGGAGTTCCGGCGCCGCTCGACGTCCGTCGTCGATCCGCAGGCGCTTGCTGAGCAGATCTGGGGCCGGCCGTCGTTCGGCGGGCTTCCCCTGCGCGTGCTTCATGCGGCACGCCGCCTCGGCTTCCTCACGGACGATGCTTCGCGGGTCACCGCATGCACGATGACGGGCTGGAAGAGACTGACGACCGTGCGAGGCCAGGTCTTCGTGCGGACCTCGACCCCGACGCAGCGCCCGGACCTCAGCGTCGTGCGCTAGGCGAGGGGCGTCCGCGGCTTCTTGGCCTTGACCTTCCTATCGAGGGCAACCGCGACCTTGCGTGAGCAATCCGCGAGTGCCTTGAGGTCCGCTCCCGCCTGATTGGCCGTGCACTGCGCCATCATGATGCCCTGCTTGCCCTTGATGGAGGTCCACGCCCAGGCCATCTGCTCGGCGGTGGCGGGTGTCGCAGTGTAGGTGATGAGACGGGCGGTCTTGGCGACGACAGTGATGGTCTCCCCACTCCACGCTGTCGGCTTGAGATTGTGGTCGCGCCAGTGCTTCGTGGCTGCCGGCACCGTCGGGAAGCCGGTGATGACAACCATGGAGGGGTAGGTGGCCGGGTTGTTGTAGTCCGCGGGCTGCACGCCGTAGACGCAGTCGCGTCCCTTGTCGTCGGTGTCCCGGCAGGAGGCGGGGCCGCCCGCCTCCGTCATCTGTCCGGCGTAGCCCGCGGCCTTGACCATCTCGTCCTTGGTGAGGAGCAGGCCCTTCATCACGGGCTCCGCGGGGAGCGGGCGGGCCTGGGCCACGCCGGCGCTGCCGACGAGAGCAGCGAGCAGGGGAAGGCTGACGGCCAGGGCGACGATGGCGCGACGCATGGGAACTCCTCACATGGACGGGTGCCACCAGCGTGGAGGACGTGCCCGTGCGCACGCGAGCCGTCAGGCGATAACGCTCCCTCAGATCCGCGTGACGTCTCGGCGGCACAGCCGGTGGGCGGCGCGCCCCGCGGGCTGTGCGACCGCCCTCGGACGAACTGTGGGCGGATAGTGCCCATAGACGGCCGTATCCGCCCAGAGTTCGAGCTGCGTGCGGCTCGGACTAGCCGGTTGTGTAGGCGTAGGTGATGTCCATCTTGGAGTAGCCCGGGACGGCTGGGGCGGTGAGTCGCACCGTGATCTGCAGGGGCGTCGCAAGGGCGAGGGACGTGAGCAGCGGAAGCGCGCGCAGTCGTGTCACGCGATCACCCTACAAGGGCCAAAAGCGTGGTGTGCCTTGCTCAGGCCAGTGGGGTGTTGATCATCGCGAAGGCGGCACTCGTGAGATAGCCCCACAACTCGGTCTCGTCCTGGGGGTCCATGCCGCGCGCCTGGACGGCGACGCGCATGTGCTGCAGCCATCGGTCATGGGCGTCGGCCCCGATGGGGTAGGGCGAGTGCCGCATCCGCAGCCGGGGGTGCCCGCGCAGGTCGGAGTAGGTGGTCGGCCCTCCCCAGTACTGCTCAAGGAACATCCGCAGGCGCTCCTGAGCTGGGCCGAGGTCCTCGTCGGGATACATCGGGCGCAGGACCGGGTCTTCGGCCACTCCCGCGTAGAAGTCGCGCACGAGAGCGGTGAAGAACTCGTGGCCGCCGAAGCGCTCGTAGGGGGTCACCTGGTCGGGCGCATCCATGACGTCATTGTCGCCCACGCCTCTGCGCTGTCAGGAGCCTAGGTCCAGGCCGCTCTCGGGCAGGCTCGTGGGGAGCGCGAAGACGGTGTCCTCTCGGAGCATGCCCGCTCCCCAGACGTCCTCCGCGACCGCGACGACTTCGGCCACGGATGTGATGCCCAGACGCTGGCACAGCAGGATGATGTCGTCGAAGTCTCGTGCGTCGCGTGCGGCGCGCGCCTTCATCGCGAGCATGTGCCGGGGAGACGCGACGCTGACGCGAAGTCCGGGGAGACTGAGCGCCTCGAGTCGGTCCTCGTCGATAACCAGGGGCAGCATGGGCCGGACACGGTCGTTGAGCCAGTCCCGCGGGAGCGCGTGCTCCGTGGCCATGTCGCTGATTTCCGCGCTCAGGTCGATGGAGATGTCCCACGTAGCGTCGATATCGTGGGTGAGCCGGTCGCGATCGTAGGCGAGCGCTATGGCGGTGCCATCCACGACATAGATCTCCAGGGTGATCCCCCGCGCGTCCAGGCGCCTTGCGAAGCCAGCAAGAAGCTCCAGGAGTGAATCCCGGTCGAGGAGGTCGCTCATACCGAGACCAGGTTGGCCGCGTCGATCATGATGCCGCGGGACTTGAAGTAGACCGGCGTGCGCTGGAAGACGTATGCCTTCATGTCGCTCTCCGGGGGCAGTCCGATCCACCGGAACGTCGGCGAGTAACGATCCGCGTGACGAGTCCAGGGGGGAGTGCGGTCGAAGGCGGCCATGCGTGCGAGATGGACCGCCAGGCCGGCGAGAGCAGCATCCCAACCGGTGTCCCCGGTCAGCCGGGGTTCACGTGCGAGGTAGTCCCACTGGGCATCGACGGATTCGACAAGTGCGAACTCGTGAATCGCATCAGCAACGAGGCGCACCAGGTCAGCATCGGGTCATCCGTCACTTAGGCCCGAGCGGATCCCCACCGCCAGAACGTCCAGTGACGCTTCCGGTGACGGCGCCGGCGAGGACATGGAGCCATGATCTCACGGGCTTAGGCCCCGACCGTGGTGCTAGGCGGGCTGGGCGACGGCGTCGCCGACGCCGTCGATGACCGCTCGGAAGTCCACGGTGGCGTCGAGGCCGCACAGGAGTGCGATCGTGCCCATGACCGCGCGATGCTCAAGCAGGTAGTCAGCCGGGAAGCGCAAGCGGCTGGCACCCTGGAGCGCCTGGACGGGATCCTGGAATTGCTGCGACCGCGTCTGGAGCCACTCCTTGCTGAAGGTGAACTCCTCGCGGGTGTAGGGACGATCGTCCGGCTCGAGCATCTCCATGAGTTGCTCGGAGGTGGTGGAGTCGCTCACCAGGCCGGCCTGGCGCCATGCATCCAGGACGGCGTCGTAGTCGCCGCGCGTGCTCAGGATGAGGGTCTGCGCGAAGAGGTGGGTGAAGAGCCCGGCATCGTCGGCGACGCTGCCGAAGTCGAGTACGGCGAGCCGCTCGTCCTCCAGCAGGCGGAAGTTGCCCGGGTGAGGATCGGCGTGGGTAGCACCGACCAGGCGCGGCGACCAGAAGCAGAAGCGCGCGAGTTGGCGGCCGGCGGCATCGCGGCGATGCGCGGGCTCGTCGACGAGCGCGGTGAAGGGTGTGCCGTCGACCCATTCGGTGACGAGCAGGGTCCCGGAGGCAAAGTGCACCTTCGGGATGACGATCCCCTCGGGTTTCCACGCCTTGCGGAAGCGCTTCTGCCAGGCGGCCTCGTGCGTGTAGTCGAGCTCCTCCGTCAGGCGCGCGGCATGCTCGTCGACGAGGGCCTTGACGTCGAGTGTCGGCAGCAGGCGACCGACCAGCGGGGCCATCGCCCGCAGTTGCATCATGTCGGACTTCACGACCTTGGGTGCATCGGCGTACTGCACCTTGATCGCGACGGGCGTGCCGTCGGTCCACGTGCCGCGGTGCACCTGACCAAGGCTCGCCGCCGCGATGGCCTCGGGCTCGATGTCGACGCCCTTGGGCAGGCCCTTGAGCTGCTTCTCAATCGTCTTCAGGGGCTGCGGCTTGGCGTCCTCGTAGAGCCGGGTGAGCGCCGTGAGCTGCGCGGCCTGGTCCGGCGGGAGCGCGGAGGAGAAGACCGCGAGGGCCTGGCCGAACTTCAGTGCCGGGCCGCGCGCCTTGGCGAGGGCGGCGGTGAGGGTCTCGACGGATGCAGCCGTCGCCTTGGCGTAGACGGCGTCGCGGTCGGCGCCGAAAGCCGTGGCCGTGGCAGCTCCCGCCAGTCGGGCACCCGTGGTGACGGGGACCGAGGCGAGTGAGGCTGCGCGGCGAATGAGACCCATGACGTCCTTTCTACGCTGCCGGTCGCGCTGATGTCGCGGCGGGACCGCCCGACAGGGGCGGCTCTGCCGACCCGCCGGGCCCGTGCTCGGCTTCGCGGACGAGGTGGCCGGCCATGCCCGGGAAGACGTAGCGGTGGAAGGGGGCGACGGACCACCAGTAAGCGTGACCGGTCAGACCGCTCGGGTGGAAGACCGCGCGCTGGGTCAGTCGCGAGCCCCCGCCGTCGAGCGGCTCGATGGTGAACTCCAGCCACGCCAGGCCGGGCATCTTCATCTCGGCGCGCAGCCGCAGCAGACGCGGGGGGATGCGCTCCTCGACCCGCCAGAAGTCCACCGCGTCTCCGACGACGAGGTGGTCCGGGTCGCGGCGCCCTCGGCGTAGGCCCACACCTCCCACGAGGCGGTCGAGGAAGCCGCGCACCTGCCATAGGAACGTTGCGGAGTAGTAGCCGTGCACGCCGCCGATGCCCTCGACCGCGTGCCAGAGCATCTCCGGGCTCGCGGAGGAGTCGACGACGCGCACGTCGGTGTAGAGGGAGCCGCCCGACCACTCGGGGTCCGAGGGCAGGGGATCGCTCGGCGCGCCCGGCGTCGAGGCATCCGACCAGCGCGTCGTGACGTCGGCGTCGCGAATGCGCGTGAGCGCAAGCTCGACCGCGGTGTCGAAGGGCAGCAGCCCTTGGGGCGGGTCGGGGATGTACGCCGCGATGTCGTGCTCGCCGCACACCGCGGGGTGCTTGAGTGACTCCACCAGCGGGCGAGCCAGTCGGCGAGGCACGGGTGTGACGAGGCCGACCCAGTGGCTTGACAGTCCCGGCGAGAGCAGATTGATCGGGAGGATGAGCCGCTTAGGCAGGCCGGCGACGGCGGCATAGCGCTGCATCATGTCCTGGTAGGTCATGACTTCGGGACCGCCGATGTCGAAGGCGCGGTTGACCTCCGGCGGCAGGTCGGCGGCAAGCACGAGATAGCGCAGCACGTCGCGGATGGCGATGGGCTGAGTCTTCTGGCGTACCCAGCGCGGCGTGATCATCGCAGGCAGGCGCTCGGTGAGGTAGCGCAGCATCTCGAAGGATGCCGAGCCGGACCCGATGACGACGGCGGCGCGCAACTCGCAGGTGGGCACGCCCGACGAGCGAAGAATCTCGCCCACCTGGGAGCGCGAGCGCATGTGGCGGCTCATCTTGTCGGCGGGCGTCTCGGGTGCGAGGCCGCCGAGGTAGACGATCCGTCCGACATGCTGCTCGCGCGCCGCCTCGGCGAAGGTTCGGGCCACCCGGGCTTCCTCGGACTCCAGTGCGGATCCCTGCTGGATCGAGTGAAGGAGGTAGTAGGCGACGTCCACTCCTTCGAGCGCCGCGGAGATGGCCGCCGGGTCTCCGCCATCGCCCACGGCAACCTGCACCTGGTCGGCCCAGGGCAGGTCCCGCACGCGCTCGGGGTGGCGCACGAGGACCCGCACGCGGAATCCGGCCTCGAGTAGGCGCGGCACGAGCCGGCCGCCGACGTACCCCGTCGCGCCGGTCACCAGGCAGAGACGCTCCATGCGGTTATCCTCCCGCGAGTGGGCCGATCCCGCAGGTCCGCGGATGGGGATTGGCCGACCGTTACCCGTGGTTCTGGGCCAGTTTCCGCGGTTAACGGGCGGGGAGCAGGGTTAGCGGGTGGATTCGGTGGGCCCCAGGTGGGGTGGCCGACCGTTAACCGTGGTTCTGGGCCAGTTTCCGCGGTTAACGGGCGGCCAGAGACGCCTCCGGCCTAGTCCTGCAGGCCGGTCCAGCGGGCCACGAAGGCCAGCGTGTCGGCCGCCTCATCGATGGACCGATTGAGCGATCGCGCCCCGTGGCCGACGTCACCCTCGCCACGGAAGACCACCGGGCGGTCCGACGTCGTGGCGTGCTGCACCGCCGCGCACATCTTGCGCGCGTGCATCGGGTCGGTGCGCGTGTCGTTGTCGAAGGCCACGAACATCGTCGCCGGGTACGCCGTGCCCTCGCTGACGCGGTGGTACGGCGAGTAGCCCAGCAGCCAGTCGAGCTGCTCGGGGATCTCCGGGTCGCCGTACTCCACCGTCCACGTGGGGCCGAGCTCGGACGTGGTGTAGCGGACCATGTCGAGCAGCGGTGCGACGCACACCACGGCCTGGTAGAGGTCGGGCCTCTGTGTCATCGCCGCGCCGACGAGCAGGCCGCCGTTGGAGCCTCCCTCGATCGCGAGTTGCGACGAGGTCGTCCAGCCCTCGGCGATGAGGTGCTCGGCCGCCGCGTGGAAGTCGTCGAAGACGTTCTGCTTGCTGCCGAGCATGCCGGCGCGGTGCCACTCCTCGCCCTCCTCGCCGCCACCGCGGAGATTGGCGATCGCCCATACGCCGCCGGCTTCGACCCACGACAGGATCGACGCGGAGTATCCGGGGGAGAGCGGGATGCCGAAGCCGCCGTAGCCGTAGAGCACCGCGGGCCGCGGGCGGTCTGGGCCGTCGGCCGGGGACAGGATGAACATCCGCACCTCGGTGCCGTCCTTCGACACGTAGGTCACCTGGCGGGAGTGCACGCGCGGGACGTCTACGACACCGGGCGGCTCGGCGTAGAGCGAGAGCTCTTCGGTGCGACCGTCGAAGGAGTAGATCGCCGGCACCGTGGTGTGGTCGGTGTAGACGACCCATGCGATCGGACCACCGTCAGGTCGCTCGACCGGTCCGCCGATCGTGCCCGCGCCGGGCAGGGGGATGGTGCGGATGAGTGCGCCTGTGTCGAGATCGTGCACGCTGAGCTCGCTCACGACGTGGCGCGTGCGGTTGACCAGCAACAGGGGCCGCATCATCTCGGGACCGTCGAGGATGGAATAGCCGTCGAAGACCGAGTCGGCCTCCTCGGGGAGCAGCTCGCGCCAGGGCTCGTCCCACAGGTGCTCGGGAGCGCTCACGAGCAGACGCCCGCGCGGAGCGTCGCGGTCGGTGGAGATGTAGAACAAGCCGTTGCGACCGACGTGCAGACTGGTCTGCGCGTCGACATCACCCTGCACTAGCCGGAACGCCGGGGAGTCAGGAGGCGATGCCTCGAGGTCGGCGATCCACAGGTCGTTGCGCGGCTCGGTGCCCTCCGACGCCGAGACCTGCAGCCAGCGGCCGTCGCGGCTCACCTCGACGCCGTAGTAGTTGGTCATCGTCATGCCGGCACCGAAGATGAGAATGTCGTCGTCGGGGTCCTGGCCCACCGTGTGGAGGTAGACGCGGCGGTGGAACTTCTGCTCCGTCTCGGGGAGCAGCTCGGGGGCGAGTCGGCGTACGTAGTAGTAGCGCTCACCGCCGGGCAGCCACGCCACGGGGGAGTAGCGGCAGCGGTCGATGCCGTCCTCGATGCGCTCGCCCGTGGCGGTGTCGAGGACGGCGAGTATCGACTCCTCATCACCCCCGATCGAATACTGGATGGCGACCCGGTCGCCCTCCTTGCTCGGCTGCCAGGAGTCCATCGTGGTGACGCCGGTCGGATCGATGGCGATGGGATCGAAGAGTGCACGCTCCGCCCCGTCGGCGCCGCGGACGTAGAGCACGGGCAACTGCTGACCGGGGTCGCGCCGGGTGGTGAAGGTCCAGTCGCCGCGGATGTACGGCGGGGAGATCGACCCGGCGCCCATGAGCTCGGCTATCCGCTCGGCGAAGCGGTCGCGCATGGTCCAGCCGGCCCGCTCAGCCTCCATCAGCGCGTCCTGATCGGCGCGCCATGCCGTGGTGCGAGTGTCCTGGCCATCTTCGAGCCAGCGGTAGGGGTCGGGGACTGCTCGGCCGTGCAGGTCGTCGACGAGGTCGAGGCGTTCGGCACGGGGATAGCTGGGGCGCGGGTTGTCAGGCACGCCCTGACCCTAGCCACCGGTCGTCTGCCCCGCGCAGCGGGAGAAACGGCGGGAGTGGAGCGCGGGGGGAGCCGGAGACCTAGGCTCTGCCGCGTGACCGCACTCCATGACCTCACCGCCCTCGAGCAGGCTGCGGCCATCCGCACCGGCGAGACCTCCGCCGTCGAACTCGCGGAGCACTACCTCGCGCGCACTCAGGCCCTCAACGACACGGTCGGCGCCTTCATCACCATTACGCCGGAGATCGCGCTCGAGCAAGCGCGTGCCGCAGACCAGGCGGTCCGCGACACCGTCGACCCCGCCGACCTGCCGGTGCTCCACGGCGTGGTCGTGCCGGTCAAGGACCTCAACTTCCAGGCGGGAGTGCGTTGCACGCTCGGCTCGCTCGCCTACGACATGACCCCCTTCGGGGACGACAACGTCGTCATCCGCATGAAGCAGGGCAACCTCGTCATGACGGGCAAGACCAACACCCCCGAGTTCGGGCTGCCCTGCTACACCGAGAACGCCGTCGCTCCTGCCTCGCGCACCCCGTGGGATCTCACGCGCTCGGCGGGCGGATCCAGCGGCGGTGCGGCAGCCGCCGTCGCCGCGGGCCTGGCCGCAGCCGCACACGGATCCGACGGTGGCGGGTCCATCCGCATCCCCGCGAGCGTGTGCGGGCTCGTGGGCATCAAGACCGCGCGCGGACGCATCTCCAACGGCCCCCTCCGCGACCCGGTGGGCGAATTCCCTGTGAGCGGGCCCATCGCGCGCACTGTGCGCGACGCTGCCGCGCTCCTCGACGTCATGGCCGGTGCCTTCCCCGACGATCCCTACCCCGCTCCCGGCCTGCCGATCGGCGAGACCTTCCTCCGCGCGGCCGGCCGAGAGCCGGGCGTCTTGCGCATCGGTCGGTTCGCGACACCGGTCATCGCCGACGTCGACGTACACCCTGATTGCCTGGACGCCTACGAGTCGGCGTCGGCGCTGCTCGAGCAGCTCGGTCACGTCGTCGAAGACATCCCCGCTCCCGTCCCGGACGTCATCGTGCCCGTCTTCGAGACCATCTGGTCGGTGCTGTCGCAGTTGACGCCGGTCGAGCCGGAGAAGGTAGATCTCCTGCAGCCGCTGACGCGCTACCTGCGCGAGCGCGGTTCCCGCGCCAGCGGCATCGATCTCGCGGGCGCCGTGTCCTTCGCTCGAGTGATGGCACGTGGTGCCATCAACGCGACGGCGGCGTACGACGTCCTGCTCACTCCGACGCTCGCCCAGCCGCCCGTGCCCGTCGGTCACTTCACCGCGGGCGGTGACCCCGCGCAGGACTTCGAGCGCCAGAAGGCCTTCACGCCGTTCACGGCGATCTTCAACCTCACGGGCCAGCCCGCGATGTCCGTGCCCCTGCACTGGAATGACGCCGGGCTCCCCATCGGCGTGCAGCTCGTGGGGCGGCCGTACGACGAACTCACCCTCATCGCGCTCGCCGCGCAGTTGGAGGAGGCCCGCCCCTGGCTGGGTAGGCGCCCGGAGATCTGGTGAGCGCAGGACAGCCCGACAGGGGCGGCTGCACCGACACGCCGAGCCTCGACGAGCTGGCCCGCGCCTACGGCGTCTGGGTCGACTACTGGGATCAGGCGGGCGTGCTGCGCCGCTCATCCGATGACGCCATCGCGCGCGTGCTCCGTGCCCTGGGCGCCGATCCGACGGATGAGGCCACCATCGCCGCCAGCCTCGAGCAGCGCGACCTGCGGGATTGGCGCAGGACCATGCCACCCGTCGTGGTGGCGGTGGGAGCGAGATACGCGCACATCTGGGTGCATGTGCCGCACGGCACGGCGGTGCGCGTGTGGATCGAACTCGAAGATGGTGGCGTCATCGAGGCGCAGCAGAGTGATCGCTGGGTCGATCCGCGCGAGGTCGACGGGCGACTCATCGGCGAGGCGACCTTCGTCGTGCCTCCCGAGATCCCCCTCGGTTGGCATGCGGTCAAGGCCGCCACGGACGATGGGGTGTCGGAGTCGGTGCTCGTCGTCACGCCTGAGCGGCTGCATCCAGCGGCCCTAGCCGGGGATGCGCGCCTATGGGGCCTGATGGCGCAGATCTACTCCGTGCGATCACGGCGGTCCTGGGGCATCGGTGACCTCGCCGATCTCGGCGACCTCGCCGCGTGGTCCGGGCACGACCTGGGCGCCGACTTCGTGCTCGTCAATCCCCTGCACGCGGCTGCTCCGGTCGTGCCCATGACGCCGTCTCCCTATCTCCCCGCCACCCGCCGCTTCCCCAATCCGATCTATGTGCGGATCGAGGGCATCGCCGAGTTCGCCTACCTGAGCGGATCCGATCGCAAGGCCGTGCGCCGCCTGGCCAAGCCGCTCCGCAAACCCACCGCCGACCTGCTCGACCGGGACGCGGTCTGGGCGGCGAAGTCAGCCGCTCTGGAGATCGTGCGCCGTGTGCCGCTCTCGCCCGGACGCCAGGCGAGCTACGACGCCTACGTCGAGCGCGAAGGAAGGGGCCTCATCGACTTCGCGACGTGGTGTGCGATCGCGGAATCGCGGGGTGCCACATGGTCGGACTGGCCCGAGGGACTGCGGCATCCGGACTCCGCGGAGGTCGCCGCCTGGCGCGCAGCTCACGCCGATCGCGTCGAGCGGCATCTGTGGATGCAGTGGCTCCTCGACCAGCAGATGGAGCAGACGCAGGCAGCAGCGGTCGATGTCGGCATGCGCGCGGGCATCATCCACGACCTCGCGGTCGGCGTGGACGGCGATGGCGCTGATGCCTGGGCGCTGCAGGACGTGCTCGCCGAGGGGGTCTCCGTCGGGTGTCCACCGGATATGTACAACCAGCTCGGGCAGGACTGGGCCCAGCCACCGTGGCGACCCGATGCGCTCGCGGATGCGGCGTACCTGCCCTATCGCGACATGTTGCGGACCCTGCTGCGGCACTGCGGCGGCATACGCGTCGATCACATCCTCGGGCTCTTCCGTCAATGGTGGATTCCGGCAGGTGCAACCGCGGCAGAGGGCGCATACGTGACCTTCGATCACGAGGCACTGGTGGGCATCCTCGCGCTGGAGGCCCAGCGTGCCGGGGCTCTGGTCATCGGCGAGGACCTCGGCACTGTCGAGCCGCGCGTTGCTGACTTCCTGCACGAGCGGGGGATCCTCGGCACGTCCATCCTGTGGTTCGAGCGCGGAGAGGGAGGGGTCCTGCGCCAGCCCGAGCACTGGCGTGCCGATGTGCTCGCCAGTGTCGCCGTGCACGACCTGCCTCCCACCGCCGGCTATCTCGAGGGGGAGCACGTGCGCATCCGCGCGGAGCTGGGCTTGCTGTCGACCGCGGTCGACGACGAGCGCGCCGCGGATGAAGCGGCCACGCGCGAGTGGCTGGACCTTGCCGTGGATCGGGGCTGGCTCGAGAGTGCGGATGCAGACGTGGATGCCTGCGTCGTCGGGCTGCACCGCCTGGTGGCTGCCTCGCCCGCGCGGCTGGTGGGGATCGCACTGCCCGACCTCGTCGGCGATGTGCGGGCGCAGAACCAGCCGGGCACCGACCAGGAATACCCCAATTGGCGAGTGCCCCTCACGGACCGCAAGGGCGTGCCCGTGGCGCTGGAGGATCTGCCGCGCGCGCCGCTGCTGGATGCGCTCATCGCGACCGTGCGGCCGGCCGCTCCGGGCGCTCCCCTAGGCTGACGACATGCGCTCACTGCTTGCCTCGGTCGCCGCCGCGACCGTCCTCGCGGTCACCTCCCTTGCCCTCGCCGGACCCGTCGCGGCCTCCGAGCGAGGAGTGGTCTACGACGGTGACGATCCAGGTCCGGGATACACCCCGCTCGAGGCGCTCGCGCTCTTCGTCGGCATCCCGGCCCTCTCCCTCATCATCATCGCGGTCGCTGTCTACGCCCCGGGCTGGGTCAAAGGACGCTCGAGTTCGACGGATGTCGCACTCGCGGGTGAGCCCGTGTGGCTCTCAAGTCCCTCGGGCGCCATGGCGGCTCCCAGTGGACCGGGCATGATCACGCCCGGCGGTCCAACCGATCACGAGGAGAGGGGTGGGGCCAGTGCCCGCTGGTGACCTCACGGCGGCTCAGCGTGCCGAGGTGCAACGCCTTCTGGAGCACGCCGAGCGACAGTCCGGGCTGACCTTCAGTGCGTACGTCGGCCCGTGGGAGGGCGGCCGCCCCGGTGTGGAGGCGATGCTCGAGCGGCTCGCCAACCCCGACCGCAGTGTGCTGGTGGCCGTGGATCCGGCTGGTCGGCAGCTCGAGATCGTGACGGGGCGCCTCGCGCGCGTCCCGCTCGACGATCGTGCCTGTGGTCTCGCAGCACTGTCGATGACGAGCGCCTTCACCACCGGAGACATCATGGGGGGCTTGCGCGACGGACTATCCGTGCTGGGGGAGCAAGCCCGGCGTATGCGCGTCGAGTGGGTCGACCAGCCGTAACCCCCCTCCTTGTGCGCCGAGCGCCTCCTTGTGCGCCGAGCGCCTCCTTGTGCGCCGAGCGGTCAGTTGTCGGGACGTTCCCCCTCGTGGCGCCATCCGACAACTGACCAGTCGGCGGGGAGTTCTAGGCGTCGGCGGCGCGTGCGCGCAGCGAGCGGCTCACTCCGTCGCGACCCTCAACGACAAGTCGACGTAGCGCGGGATTGATGTCATCGCGCGCGAGAAAGGCGTCGGTGTCGGTGACGGTCTTCGGCTCTACGATGAGGCTCGGGTAGAGCCCCATGGCGAGTGACTGCCCCATCTCCATCGTCTGGGCATCCCAGGCACGCACGATCTCGTCGAAGAATCGCGACCGGAAGTGCGAGAGCAGATCGACCTGGTCGGGCTGCACGAAGCCGGCGATGGTGGACTCGAGGATCGCATTGGGCAGGTCCGTGCGCTCCATCATCTCGGCCCAGGCGAGGTCCTTGGCCTCGAGCGATGGGCGGGCTGCCCGCGCGATCGCGGCCTGGCGACGGCCTGTCGCGGTGTCGTCGCGGGCCAACTCGGACTCGATGGCGTCGAGCTCGGCGCGCCCGGTGGCCGCGAGGCGCTGGAGGAGGCTCCAGCGCAGGTCGGCATCGACGGCGAGGCCCTCGAGCACGACGGTGCCATCGAGCAGCCCGGCCACGGTGTCGAGATGGGCATCGCTCGTCGCCACAGATGTGAAGGCGCGCACGAAGGCGAGCTGATGGTCCGATCCGGGCTCCGCGGCGCGCATGAGGCTGTCGAGTGCGGCAGCGAGCTTCGCGACGTACGCCGGGCGGTGCTCGGAGGTGGCGAAGAGATCGACGGCCGTCTTGACCTGGCGCAGGGTCTGCTGCACGACGCCGATGTCGGTCTCGCGCGGCAGGCCGGCGATCACCAGGTCGACGTAGTCGCCCGTGGGCACCTCGGCGTCGCGCACCATGTCCCACGCGGCCCCCCAGACGAGTGCGCGCGGCATGGAGTCGACGAGGTCGCCCAGATGCGCCACGGCGGTCTGCCACGACCGGTCGTCGAGGCGCACCTTGGTGAAGGTGAGGTCGTCGTCGTTGAGCAGCAGCAGATCAGGCTGCTTCGCGCCCGCGAGCTGAGGCACTTCGGTGCGCGGGCCGACGACGTCGAGCTCGATGCGCTCGCGGCGCACGAGCCCGGAGTCGGTGAGGTCGTAGAGCCCGAGCGCCATGCGGTGGGATCGCAGCGTCGGAGCCACGCCCTCGGGCATGCCCGGGGGCTCCTGCACGATGGTGACCGAGCGGAAGGTGCCGTCGTCGGCGAGGTCGAGATCGGCGCGCATGAGATTGACGCCGCTCGTCTGCAGCCACTCGGCGGTCCAGCCCGACAGGTCGCGGCCGGACGCGGCTTCGAGCTCGCTGAGCAGGTCCGGGAGCTCGGTGTTGCCCCACGCATGCTTGGTGAAGTAGGCGTTGATGCCCCTACGGAAGTTGTCCTCGCCGACCCACGCGACGAGCTGGCGCAGTGCGGACGCCCCCTTGGCGTAGGTGATGCCGTCGAAGTTCACACGCACGGCATCGAGGTCGACCATGTCGGCGGCGATGGGATGCGTGGAGGGCAGCTGGTCCTGGCGGTAGGCCCATGCCTTGCGCAGGTTGGAGAATGTCGTCCACGCATCGGTGTAGCGCGTGGCGTTGACGTTAGCGTGGTGCGCCGCCCACTCGGCGAAGGACTCGTTGAGCCAGAGGTCGTCCCACCACTTCATCGTGACGAGATCACCGAACCACATGTGCGCCATCTCGTGGAGGATGGTGTTGGCCCGCTGCTCGTACGCCGCGTCGGTCACGCGGGAGCGGAAGACCATGTCCTCGAGGAAGGTGACGCAGGCGGCGTTCTCCATCGCACCGGCGTTGAACTCCGGCACGAAGAGCTGGTCGTACTTCACGAAGGGGTAGGGGACGCCGAACTCCTCCTCGAAGAATGCGAACCCCTGCTTGGTGAGCAGGAAGATGTCGTCAGAGTCGAGGAACTCGCCGAGGGACT
>VGBQ01000034.1 GCA_016870425.1 Actinomycetota bacterium
AGGCCCTGGAGGCGAGCACCGAGAGCGCGGCCGCCGAGACCGGCAACGACCTCGACGCGCAGGCTTCCTCGCGGATCACCCGCACGATGCGGGTCGTGCGACTGAGTGAGGAACTGCCCGTCGACGACGTGCAGGCCATCGCCGCCGAGCTCGCCGACTCACCCGACGTCGTCTCCGCGAGACCCGATATCCGCGTGCACATCGAGGCTGAGCGCGTCAGCCTCGCGTCGGTGACACTGCCCAACGACACCTACACCGCCGATCTGTGGGGGCTGTGGGATTCCTCGCGCACCGGTGGTGGCTTCGGCACTCGCGCTGCTGCCGCGTGGCCGACCACGCGGGGAGCCGGCGTGATCGTCGCGGTGCTGGACACCGGCATCCAGGCCCACCCCGATCTCAATGCCAACCTCGTCAGCGGATACGACTTCGTCAACGACTGGTGGGCCGGCTACGCCGCCGCCAATGATGGCGACGGCCGCGACCCCGATCCCACCGACCCGGGCGACTGGTGCGGCAGCAGCTTGAGCTCCTGGCACGGCACCCACGTCGCGGGCACGATCGCGGCCGTAGCTGACGACACCTACGGCGTCGCCGGGGTCGCACCGGCCGCCAAGGTGCAGCCCGTCCGCGTGCTCGGCCGATGCGGCGGCTACTCCTCGGACATCCTGGCCGCAATCACCTGGGCGTCCGGGGGCAGTGTGCCCGGCGTACCCGCCAATGCCACCCCCGCCGACGCCATCAACCTCTCGCTGGGCGGATCCGGCATCTGCTACTCAGGTGATCAGTCGATTATCGACGCCGCGATCGCCCGGGGCACGAGCATCGTCGTTGCCGCGGGTAACGAGAACCAGCCGGCGAGCAACTCCTGGCCGGCCAACTGCTCCGGCGTGATCACCGTCGCCGCCTCGACGCGCAGCGGTCAACGGGCTTCGTATTCCAACTACGACGCCGCCGTCGAGATCGCAGGGCCCGGAGGCGACTGGTCGGCCGGTGTGAGCGGCATCCTGTCGACACTGAACACCGGCAGCACCACGCCGGGCTCGCCCACCTGGGCGTACTACCGCGGCACCTCCATGGCCACACCGCATGTTGCCGCCGCCGTCGCGCTCCTGAGCTCGGCCAGGCCGTCACTCACGCCTGCACAGATCACCACGATCCTGCAGTCGACGGCCCAGCCCTTCACCGCCGGCTCGTCGTGCATCGCCGCCTGCGGATCGGGCTACGTCGATGCCGCGGCCGCCGTGGCCAGCCTGGGCAGCTCGGCACCCACGTCGCTGTCGGTGACCCCGGACTACGAGTCCCTCGTCGTCGGCTGGAATGCCCCGACGACCGGACCGACCCCCCGCCACTACGACGTGCAGCACTCCACCGACTCCACCAACTGGGTGACCGACGACACGGTCGCCTCCCCCGGCACGACGATCACGGGCTTGACCCCCGGGATCGCCTACTCCGTGCGCGTCCGCTCGGTCACCGCTGACGACTCCAGCGCGTGGGTCACCGCCGCACCGGCCACCCCGCTCACCCGCACCACCCCCGGCGCGGTCACCGGTCTATCCGTCGTGGCCGATGACAGCTCCCTCGCGCTCAGTTGGACCCCGCCGGCAAGCAACGGCGGGCACCCCCTGCAGCACTACGCCATCGCGCACTCCACCGACGGTTCGACGTGGACCAATGACGACACCGTCACCGGCACGTCGACCACGATCCGAGGCCTGGTCAATGGCACGCCCTATCGCGTGCGCGTCAGCGCTGTCAACGCCGCGGGCGCAGGCACACCCGCGACCAGTGATCCGGTCACCCCGCGCATGCCTTCCGTGCCCTCGGCCCCGCAGGGACTCACGCTCGTGCCCGAAGACGGCGGCATCGCGATCTCCTGGTCGCTGCCGGCAGACATCGGCGGTCGCCCGATCGAGGGATATGCCCTGGAGTACTCCAGCAACGGCTCCTCGTGGAGCACCCTGCCGAGCTATCTCGGCTATGCCATCACCATCCTGGGCCTGGCCAACGGCACGCCCTACACCGTGCGCGTTGCCGCGACGAATGCGCTCGGCACCGGCCCGTGGGCCACCGCCACGGCCACGCCGGTCGGAGCACCCGCGCCACCCCCGCCACCTCCTCCGCCGCCACCGCCACCACCTCCGCCGCCCGCGCCCGTCATCACCGCGCCCGGAGCACCGGTCATCACCGATCTCGGTGCCTACGACGCGACGGTCCTGGCCCTGTGGCTGCCCTCTGACGACACCGGCGGGGAGTCACCAACTGGCTACGTCGTCGAACTCGCGGGTCCGCAGGGCACGCAGACCAAGACGACGATCATTCCCTTCGCCGAATTCGACGGCCTGGTCAACGGCGCGACGTACCAACTGCGTGTCGCAGCGACCAATAGCGCAGGCACGGGTGACTTCACCGAGTGGAGTGAGCCACTGGTGCCCATCGGACCCGCCAGCGCGCCCACCGGGCTGGCTGGCACGGCGGGTGACGGCACCGTCGACCTGTGGTGGTCCGCGCCCGCCGACTCAGGCGGCGCACCCATCGACGGCTACGTCGTCTCGTGGGTGTCCCAGGGCATCGAGATGTCGACGATCGCCGACGACACCTCTGTCCAACTGGGCACACTCGCCAATGGCACGCCCTACGACTTCCGCGTCGCGGCCCTGACCGAGGCCGGTGCGGGCGCGTGGTCCACGACCCTGCCACTCACGCCTCGTGCCGCACCGGTCACCGCTCCGCAGGACGTCACCGTCAAGCGCTGGGGCATGCGCGTGATCGTCACGTGGTCTGCGCCGGCAGTCGGTGACCCACTTCGCTACGTCGTCGCCGCGTCCGTCAACGGATCGGCGTACCAGGTCAAGAAGTCCACGGACGCGACGCGCGTCGTCCTGGGCATCTCTAAGCGCACGACCTCCGTCGCCGTCCGCGTCCTCGCCATCGACTCCTACGGCCGCGGACCCTGGAGCAGCCCCACGCTGATCCGACTCACCTCACGGCAGCGCTAGGTGCGCCAGGTGGCCGAGGTCGCGGACTTGGCCTCGTCGGTGCCGGCGAAGACCGCCTTGAATTTCGTGCCCTCGGCGTAGGCCTGGTCGATGGTGGCGGTGAACCTGCCGGCCTCATCGACCTGCACGCGGGCCTTGTTGCGCCATGAGCCGCCGGCCTTCTTGGCCTGGATCGTGACGTAGCCGAACATCGTCGTCTCGGATCCGCCCGCGGCATCGCGCACGGTGCCCTTGACCTTGGTCTTCGCCGACCCGAGCGAGACGCTCGTGATGGTGGCCACCGATGTGGCCTTGCTGACGGTGAAGGTCAGCTCCATGGCCCGGTTGTAGACCTCCGTCGTGTCGAGCGTGTTGCGCAATTGCACACTCACGGCCGCCGTCCACGTGCCGTGGCCGGTGCCACCACTGGAGCAGATCATGATCGTGTCCACGACTGTCCCCGACCCGAAGTCGGTGCTCATCGCGCTCGACTCCGCCCCCCGGCTGCCCGTGGCTTCGATCTCGGCACTCCACTGGACCTCACTCGAGGCACCGGTGACGACCACCTCGTAGGGGAAGTCGGTGCACTCCTGCGTGAAGGCCCCGCCGTCGATGGTCAGCGACAGCGAGCCGATCGGCGTGGAGACCTCATTCGTCCCCGCCGACGCAGGCGCGCCCAGGGCGCACGCTGCCAACCCCACACCCAGCACCACGGCCGTCGCACGCATCCTCATGCGCCGCAGGATAGCCCTACCAACTCGCGTCGTAGGTGTGTCCTCCGCCAATGCCGATGTGGACGTGCAGGCTGCACTGATCGTCCTGCCAGTCCGTGCCGCTGCCCACCTCCAGCGTGCACTCAATCGATCCGTCGCCGCCCGACACGCTGATCGTGCCGTCCAGCGTCGCGGATGCCGTCGATGGCTTGTCGATGTTCATGGAGTAGGAGAGGGCGAGTTCGGCGACGGCACGGTCAACTTCGACATTGCGATCACCAAGGGTGCCGACGGCCAGAATTCACCGAGGGCATCGGCATCACCGACATCACCATCGGCGGTTTCGACTTCAAGGAGATGGAGCTCAACATCTTCATGTCACCGACGACGACACGAAGCCCAGCGAATGGGGGCACACCGTGCTAGCACGGTAAAGGGCTAGCCACCCGGTGGTCCGGTCGTCCACACCCGGCCGTCCGGCCCGGTGCCCTTGATGTCGGCGTTGGCGTCGCCGGCCAGGGACCATCCGCCCTCATGGACGAGGTGATGGTGGTGCCAGCACAGGCCGAGCATGTTGGCCGACGTCGTGGGCCCGCCATGGGAGTAGAAGACGATGTGGTGGACCTCGTCGATGCGGGCTCGGCATCCCGCAAAGCGGCAGTGCCGGTCGCGGCGCAGCACCAGCGCCCGCAGCGCGGGAGGAGCCACCCGAGATGAGGTGCCGAACGCGATCAACTGACCCTGCGAGTCCACGATGAGCGGGCGCAACGACGCATCGCACGCCAGACGGCGTGCCGTGTCAGCGGCGATCGGCTGCGCGGGCACGCCGAAGCGCTCGAGCCAGCCGCAGTCCACGGCCTCGCCGGGTGCGGCCGACAGCGTCTCGACGGACACGGTGACGTTGACCTGGGGCCTTTGACCAGCAACCGCGGACAGACCGGCCGCGGCAGAGGTGGCTGTGACGAGGATGCGCTGCAGGGCCTCAATATTGCGCTGTCCAAGCGCGCGCACGTCGATGGGATCGCGCTTCGGCACCGGACGACCGAAGATGTCGAGTTCAGGCTCGTCTGCCGAGCCAGCATCACCCGATGAGTCAGCACCAGTCGAAGGATCAGGCACGCCTGCCGGAGGCTCGTCATCGGCCACCTGTCGGCGCGCCGACTCCAGGGCGGCCACTAGCAAGGAACCCACCTCGGCCGGGAGCATGCCGTCGACTCGCACATGGCCGTCCAGCAGAGTGGACGTCCGGAAGTAGAACTCACGCTCGTCATCGAGGGAATCCTGGCGCGCACCCTCCGGGTCAAGCCGGTGACACATGGCGATGAGCTCACGCCGGAAGCGCGCCGGCTCGCACACCCGCGCGAGATCCACGATGTGGACCTCTGCCTCCTGAAGATGGCCGCGCAGCCGAGGGAACCGCCGAGCGACGTCGCCCAGGATCCGCACATGCCTCCCGTCGACATCGCCCTGCCTCAGGGCCGCACCCATGGTCGGGAACACCGCCATGTCTGACGACGTCGCCATCAATTCGCGCACCGCGCCAAAGCCCTCGCTGCTGCGCCCACGCAGCCACGCGGTCGCATCGCGCGCACCGTCGGACGCCCACTCGGACGAGTGCGCAAACCGCTCCGTCAATGCCGCCGCGGACCCCTCCAACTGCCGGCCCACCCGCCGGAGGTCGCTGACGGTCTCACCGAGTGATCCCTCGGACAACTCCGACGGATCAATCTCCGCCAAGGCATCGGCAGCCTGCACGAGAGCTGCCCGCGCAACAGCCAGGCGCGCATCGGCGCTGGCGGAAGCATTGAGCAAACACATGGCACACCTCGCGGGATGAGGGGATGCACGCACAGCGCATCCCTCGGGGAGGCAGGTCCACGGAAGCCAACAACCAACGGACCCTGAGGTCCGCTCACACGGGCGCTCCTGGGGGAAACGCCCTCACGCCTGCCCAGCGCAATCCATCGGCATATCGCGTCATAGACCCATCACTCGTGACGGGACACATCAGCGATCAACTCGAACACTTGTTCGATTCTAGACCCCCCACACCCTTCCGTCAAGCCACAAAATTCCGCTCACAGCGAACACGCGACTCGCCACCCACCGACCGACACGACACCCGGAACCCGACACCGGACACGACACCCGCAAGCCGGCGCTGGCCGTATCCATCTCTGTCCCCCGCGACGCCGTCGACGACCCGACGGTGGTCCTGGCCGCCGACCGCATCATCGAGCGGGGACTGCTCAACGCGATCGACCATGGTGGCGCGAGTCATGTCGCCATCGCGACCGAGTGCCCTGCCGACTGGGCGACACGGGCGCCAACCCACATCCACCGACGTACACTCCCCCTCGTGAGCGCACGGGCGATGCTGGCGGGAATCGCCGCGGCGAGCGTCGTCGTGACCGCCCTCGTGGCCCCTCCCGCCATCGCCGTGACCGATGCCTCCTCGGAGAACGCCGTCATCGGGCCGGTGCGCTACTCCGAGTCTGCCGGCGCGCAGGACCCTGTCTACGGCGCATCCTTCGTGGTGATCGGCGATGCGTACGCCGAAAACGTCATCACCGGTGACGACACCGTCATCCTCACCCTCACCGGGGCGACATCGGGCACCGGCAAGGTCTGGATCAGCCGGACCAACCAACTCTTCCCCTCCGGTGGAGGCCTGGCCGACGACACCCTCACGCTCATGGATCCCTCGTCACCGGCGTCGACCGTCGGCAGCGGCAATCCCTTCAGCATCGTGCAAGGCGACACCGATGACGACACGATCCTGCAGACCTTCATCGCGGTGAGCGCCCCGGGCACCTACTCCGGCGATGTCTATATCTATGAGGGCTCCTCGCCCACGATGAGTGCCAGCACCGTCGTGCAGCACACGAAGTTCCGCTTCACCACCGCGCGAGCACCGCGCAGCATCAGCATCGATCCCACCAGCCTCGACCTCATCGCCACCACGGCCGATGTGCAGTCGGCGACGGTGCAGGTGCTCGATGACAGCGGTCAGCCGACTCAGCTCTCGGTGGCCGACCGCATCGAGATCGCGACGAGCAACGCCGCCATCGCTGACCCCGCGGAGTCGCTCCTGGACGCTCAATCCTTCGACGACAGCCTGCTCGATCCCCTCGGGAGCGCAACCCTGAGCGTGCGCGGCGGGGCATCGGCCGGCAGCGCAACCATCACGCTCACACCCCAGGGCACCCTGCCGAGCTCCGGGGTGCGACCGGTGACACTCGCGGCGACGAGCATTCCGCTGTCGACGAAGTCCCCGGACTCCTTCGAGATGGTCTTCCCCGACGAGCAGCGCATCATCGACGAGGCGCGCAGCACCGACGACACGAATTACTACATCGTCAACGACCTCTTCATCACCAACGTCCTCCTCGTCGCCGAAGGGGCCGATGCCGACTCCGGGATCGTCGGCTACGTCAGCACCTCCAACAGCGACTGGCGCGGCCTCGTGGTCAGCGGCGGTGGCCCGTCCCCGACCGAGCGCGTGGCCAACAACCAGGCCGACGTGCCGGTGGTCCTCGCGAGCGGCTCCGACGGCACGGTCGCAGCGGCCATCGCCTGGGAGTCGGTCACCGAGGGAGGCACCCTCACCATTCGCACCGGCACAGGTGCGAGCACACGGTGGACCGTCATCGAGGTGCAGGAGCCGACGCCCGAGCCGCGCACGAGCCCCTCGGGACGCATCATCGCCAAGGCCGGCGAGCCGCTCGACTTCATCGTCACGCTGCGCGATGACTTCGGCAATCCCTACTCCAACTTCCGGGTCAACGGCCAGGCCCGCTCCTTCCGCGGCACCCCGGTCGGCCCGGTCAGCTCCTGGGAGCGCACGGATGAGGACGGTCGCACCACCGTCACCGTCGATCCGCCCGATGACACCCACGTCGGCCCGGCGACGATCGTCTTCTCCGTCACCCTGCCCAGTGGCCTGCCCTACACCGCTCTCACGCCCCCGCTCGTGCGCGTGACCTACAGCGAGTCCGGGCAGCCGTCAGTTCTCACCGTCGCGCAGGCCCAGTCCGCGCCCGCGACGATCACTCCCACGACCGTGCAGACGGCGATCCCCCACGTCCTCGTGCCCTTCACCGGTCGCGCCGCGACGTCATCGGGCACACCCGGCACCTGGACGCTGCCCACCGCGTCGAGCCCCAGCGGGAGCGGTGCGGCCGCGGGCACGATGGTGACCTTCACCCCCACCTCGGTGCCCGCCGCCCAGGTCGAGGTGCGCGCTCCCGAGGGAGTGTGGCTCAGCACGAGTTCACGCGCCGACTGGGACGACGGGAAGTCCGAGGTCGTGGTCGACTCCGGGTCTCCCGTCTACGCCTACTCGACCACGGTCGGCACGCACGCCCTCGAGTTCACCGTCGGCACGCTGGTCAACGACGTCCAGATGCGCGTGTCGACCACGGCGGATGCGGCGTACTCCGTGACTTCGGCCGTGGACGACACGACACTGGTGCCGGGCAGCTTCAGCACCATGTCGGTCAAGGTCGTCGACGCCTTCGGCAATCCCGTGCCGCGCACGACCGACGACTCCGGTGGGGTGACGGCCGTCGCGACCGGCCAGTTGATGCTGTCGGGATTCCAGTCACAGGCGCGCATGCTCACCGACGACAGCGGCGTCTCGACGATCACGCTCATCGCCGGCCGCGCGGCCGGTGACGCGCGCGTGCGCATCGCGCCGCCGAGCACCACCCGCACGCCGGCGTGGCAGGCCAACTACCAGCGCCCCGCGGGCTTCGACCCCCCGGTGAAGAGCATCGACATCGACTTCCTCGTGGCCAACCCACCCACGCCCGTGCAGCCCACGGTCACGATCATCGGTGAGCGCACGACCCTCAATGGCCGGTCCGGCATCGAAATCACCGGCGAGACGACCGACCTGCCCGTGGGCACGACCCTCTTCCCCTGGCTGAGGCTGACCGGCCAGACGGCTTTCGCGCGCGGGGCGTCGGCGATCACGCCCGATGCCGAAGGTGACTTCACCTGGAGTCGCGTGACGAGCAAGGTGGCGCGTGTCTACGTCGCCACTGCCGATGGAGCCGTGCGCTCCAATCGCGTGACGATCCGCTAGCTCACAGATCACCTTGACCGCCCGCTGGGCGGTGTGCACGCGTGCCCGATGTGTCCGGACTTGCCCTCACTCTTCCGACATCACGGATGCGGCATGCCGACACATCGAAAGGAAAGGCATTGTCTAACGCAATGCGCATGGGCAAGCGGACGCTTGCCGGTGTGGCTGCGGGTGCCTTGGCCTTGGGTGTGCTCACCATCGCTTCCGCTCCGGCGGCCAGCGCGGGCAAGAGCATCAAGCCCAAGGCAACGGCCACGGGAGCTGTATCCGCCGTTCGCGCGGGTGCGATCAGCAGCATCCCCTACGCACGACTGAGCTTCTCCAAGGCGCTCAGCAAGCCCACCACTCTCATCGTTGTGACTTCCCCCGCGGGTGGTCGCATGTGGATCGACGACACCGCCGGGGCTCAGCCCGCAAGCGTTGACGATTCGGCCACACTCACATCTCCCCGCACCCTCACGGGTGTGGTCTTCAACAACACGGCCACCATCGGGACCTCTGATGACTCGACCGTGGGCATCGCTGTTGACACGGCCGGCGCCTACATCGGCCAGCTGGCTAACGGCACCGACACCGTCACGTTCAGTTTCACGACAACTGGCGCTCCCGCGAGCATGACCCTCACGCCGGCCACGCAGACGGTCCTCGTGGGACAGGCTGCGGAACTCGCCGTGACCGTTAAGGACAGCGCCGGAAACGCCACTCAGATCGCCTACGGTGACTCGATCGCCATGAGCGACAACAGCGACGACACCGTTTCCCCGACGTCGTTCAGCGCGGGCACGATCTATCGCGGTACGGGTGTTGTTTCCCTTGCGACAACGGGCAACCCTGCAGGTACGACCACCGTTACGGCGACCCCTGCGGGCACCCTGCCTTCGCTCGGCGTCACCGCCCAGACAGCTACTGTCACGAAGAGCGGGACGATCTCGTCCAGCGCGGTGGTCAACATGACAGTGTCCACTCCGGCGAACGCGATCAACGACCCTGAGACTGGCAACAGCATCGCCCGCACCACGCAGGTGCCGGCCAATACGACGAACATCACGGTCGCAGTTGATGACACCACGGCCAACGCCGCGGGCACGAAGCTTCGCTTCGGCATCAACCTCAACTCCACCGCGATCGCTGCTGGAGCCACCGTCAATGGCACCGTTGTCACGGCCACCGATGACACTCAGTACGTCATCGTTGAGACCGATGCCTCCAAGAAGGCGAACGTCGCTCTCACCCTTGGCGGCGGCGCGATCAACACCGGCGCGGTCGTCACCGTCTTCCAGGCCACAGTGGCAGGGGTGGCTGTCTCCACCAACCCGAAGATCACGATCAGCGAGCTCGCTCCCCAGGTCTACCCGGCTGACATCACGGTGAGCCCGGACGACTCGGTGGTCGCGAAGCTTGGTGACACCGTCCCCGTGTCGGTGACCGTGGACGACTCCTTCGGCACTCCGCAGGCTGGCTGGGTCATCCGTGCCGAGCGTGGCGGCGTCATCGTCAATTCGGCGACCACCGGGGCTAACGGCAAGGCGGCTTTGTCCCTGACCCAGGCTTCGACCGCGGTCAATGGCACTGTGGAGCGCTTTGTGTTCGTCGCTTACCCGCCGATCGGCGCGTCAGTGACGGCCAGCAAGGGCACGCAGGTGACATGGACGACCACGGGCGGCGTCACGTCGCTGACCGTCACGGCCAGCGCCAACACGCCGACCTCCCTCACTGATGTCGCTCAGACGTCTACCAAGGGCGGGGCAATCGTGGTGCCGGCTGCAGGAGTCCTCTCGGGCGCTCCGACCGCCGTCCAGTTCACCATCGCGACCGGTGTCGACGACACCACCGCGGGCCGCGGAAACTACGCGCAGTTCAGCGCTGTGACCAGCCCGCTGTCGTCTATCACCTACACCACTCCGGCGGGTGTCTTCGTCACTGACGACACCACGACGGCTACGTGGGCCAACGGCGAGCAGACGATCACGGTGGCTTCCACCACGCCGGTCTACGTCTACGCCACGAAGACGGGTGTCCACGATGTGGTCATCACCTCGGGTGGCAAGACGGTGACGGCAAAGGTTAAGGCCTCCACTTCGGCAGCCAACGCCTACAACATTGCCCTCACACCGGCGAAGCAGACGGTGGGATCCGGCGCCATTGGCACCGCGACGCTCAAGGTCACGGACATCTTCGGCAATCCCGTCCAGACCTCGACCACCGCAGGCTACGTCTCGGTCACCGCTTCTGGTGAGGTCCTGCTTGCTGGCTACGACACGAATCGCAGCTTCACCACGAATGCCTCAGGTGAAGCCACGATTACGATCATCGCTGGGGTGTCAGCAGGTGCCGGTCTCCTCACGGCAGTTCCCGCCACAGGGGACACTGCGACCGCGTGGCAGACGAGCTACACGAAGCCGACGGGTGCTCCGGCGCCCGTGACGTCGGCGACCGCTGAGGTCACGGTTGGTGCCTCTCCGGTGACCAAGTCGATCACGATCACGGGTTCGCGCACTACGGTGGGCGGCAAGCCTGGCGTCATGATCGACGGCATCACGGTGGGCATCGAGGACGGAAAGACGGTTATCCCGTACTTCCGCTTCCCCGGTCAGACCTCCTACACCCAGGGTTTGGCTCGCCCGGTCATCACGGACGACGAGTTCACCTGGCAGCGCAAGACGGGCAAGAAGTTCTACGCCTACGTCACCTCGGATGACGGCGCTGTGAAGTCGAACAACGTCATCATCGCTGCCAACTGAAGTCGCCCAGCGACTGAAGACAGCTAGATGACAGGTGGGCCCGGGAGCGCAAGCTCCCGGGCCCACCTGCATAACGGGGCAGTTCAGGATCAAAGGGGTGCGACATGACGTCACCGTCTGGCCACGAGAGTGAAGCGCTTCTCACGCCCGGGGAGGTCGCTGCGCTCTTTCGCGTGGACCCCAAGACGGTGACCCGGTGGGCGCAAGACGGCCGGCTCTCCAGTGTGCGCACCCTCGGCGGTCACCGACGTTTCCGGGCGGCTGAAGTGCACGCGCTGCTGGCGCAGTCCTCGTCTCCGCCGACGTCCTAGCGGAACGACCAGGCGAGAGCGACGGCCCCGGCGACGCTCACGATGAGCACCAACTGCAGGGCTCCCACGGCCTGGCCCACGGATAGGCCGCGGTCCATGAGCACATGCGAGAGATGGTCGCGGCCGGGCGTGAAGGGATGCCGTCGCTCCAGGAGCCGGCGCACCACCACGAATGTCGTATCAAGGATCGGCACGAAGACGAGAAGTATGGGGATAAGTGCGCTCCACGGCAGGGCAATGCCCACCGGGCGCAGGCGCAGCGTGACGATCGCCAGTAGGAAGCCGAGGAAGTAGGCACCCGCGTCACCGAGGTAGACCGACGCCGGAGCCCAGTTGTGCCAAAGGAAGCCCGCAGCCGTGCCGGCGAGCGCGAAGGACAGCGCACCCACGAAGTACTGGCCGTAGATCGCCGCCACGATGCCGGTGCCGAGCGCCGCGACGAGTGTCGTCGACGCCGCGAGGCCATCGGAGTTGTCGAGCAGGTTCATCGCATTGGTGAGGCCCACGATCCACAGCACGGTCACGGCCGCGTCCAGCCAGTCGATGCGGAAGAAGCCGACCTGTGTCCCCGTGAACCACACGAGCAGCGCGAGCAACGTCTGCGCAGCGAGACGAATCCACGGGTTGAGTGTGCGGATGTCGTCGATGAAGCCGAGCCCCGCCACGATGAGCGCGGGGAGCAACACCGAGGCGAGCAACTGGAATGCCGTGATCTCCCCGCTGACTCCCACGGCCGTGAGGAAGACGAGCGTGAAGGCGATTGCGACCGCGATGCCCCCGAGCTTGGGGATCGGTCGGTCCTGAGTCTTGCGGCCGCCGTCGGGGCCATCGGTCAACCCTGACCAATGCGCGAGCCAGATGGATCCCTTGACCAGCAGGGCGGAAAGGATGCCGGAGCCGACGAAGGCCGCGACGTAGAGCCAGGGACTCATCGGGCGAGCGCGCTCATCGAGTGGAGATGTCGGCCGCGACGTCGGCGATGATCTGGTTGAGGTCGCGTTGCGTGCGCCAACCGAGGAGGTCGCGGACGCGCGCGGTGTTGGGCACGCGCCGCGGCATGTCCTCGAATCCCTCTTCGTAGGCCTCGTCGTACGAGACCTTCACGATGGGGCTTGAGGAGCCGAGCTGCTCGATGACGCGCACCGCGAGGTCGGCGATGGAGATCTCCTCCTGCGAGCCGACGTTGAAGACCTGGCCCTCGGCCTCGCGGGAGTCCATGAGGCCGAGTAGGGCCTGGACGACGTCGGCCACGTGGCAGAAGCAGCGGCGCTGCGTGCCGTCGCCGTAGACGGTGATGGGCTGGCCCTTGAGCGCCTGCTCGACGAAGCGCGGGATGACCATGCCGTAGAAGCCCACCTGACGCGGACCGACGGTGTTGAACAGGCGCACGATGACGGCGGGCAGGCCCTTCTCGCGCCAGTAGGAGTAGGCGAGGACTTCTTCGATCGCCTTGGCCTCGCTGTAGGACCAGCGGGTCTTCAGCGGCGAGCCGAGAATGCGATCGTCTTCTTCGCTCAGCAGGTCAGAGTCGTTCTTGCCGTAGATCTCCGACGTCGACGTGACGAGCACCTTGCGGCCGTACTTGTGGCACTTCTCAAGCACGATCTCCGAGCCGCGGATGTTGGTCGCGAGCGACTCGAGCGGGCGACCGACGATGAGCTCGACACCGACAGCAGCCGCGAGATGGAGCACGACGTCGGCACGACGCACGGCATCGTCCACGAGCGCCTCGTTGAGGATGGAGCCCAGGACGAACTCGAAGTTCGGGTTGCCGATGTGGTCGCGGATGTTGTCGTGGCGACCGGTGGAGAGGTCGTCGAGGACCATGACCTGGTCGCCCCGTGCCAGCAGGGCGTCGACGAGGTGCGACCCGACGAATCCCGCTCCCCCGGTGATGAGCACGCGCATGGGGGCAGCCTAGGGGAGTCTGGCCGCGTATTCGGCGTAGGTCGACTCCAGGCCCTCGCGCAGCCCGATCAGGGGCTCCCAACCGAGGGACTTCATCCGGGTGACGTCGAGGAGCTTGCGCGGGGTGCCGTCGGGCTTAGAAGAGTCCCACTCCAGTGCCCCGGAGTAGCCGACGACGTCGGCGGTGAGGGCAGCGAGCTCGGCGATGGTGACATCGTCACCTACGCCGACGTTGACGTGCTCGGCCTCGTCGTAGACATCGAGCAGGCGCAGGCACGCGGCCGCGAGATCGTCGACGTGGAGGAACTCCCGGCGCGGTGAACCCGTGCCCCACAGCGTGACCGAGGCGGCGCCGGACTCCTTCGCCTCGTGGAAGCGTCGGATCAGAGCCGGCAGCACGTGCGCGGTCTCGAGGTCGTAGTTGTCACCGGGGCCATAGAGGTTGGTCGGCATCGCAGAGATCCAGCGGCGACCGTATTCGCTGCGGTAGGACTGCACGCCGATGATCCCGCTGATCTTGGCGATCGCATAGGCGATGTTGGTCATCTCGAGCGGCCCGGTGAGCAGCGCCGACTCGGGGATCGGCTGCGGCGCCATCTTGGGATAGATGCACGATGAGCCGAGGAAGAGCAGTCGGTCGACGTCGGCGGCGTGCGCGGCCTCCAAGAGGTTGGTCTGGATGCGCGCGTTGTCGGCGAGGAACTCGACCGGGTACGTCGAGTTGGCCATGATCCCGCCAACCTTGGCCGCTGCGACGACCACGACATCCGGCTTGGCCGATGTCACGGCGTCCATCGCAGCGTCGCGATCGGTGAGGTCGACCTCAGAGGAGGACCAGCCGATCAGGTTCGCGAGGCCCCGTGCCTCGAGGGCGCGCCAGACGGCGGAGCCCACCATGCCGCGGTGGCCCGCAACGTAGACCCGAGCGTCTGGAGAGAGCATGCCCACGGAGTCAACCTAGTGGAGGCGGCTCGGGCTGACGGACGTAGACGAGTTCACTAGGGGTGACGCCAGGCACGATCTCGAACGCTGTCATCCCAAGGCTCATTGCGACCTAGCCACTTGACGAGGCTCTCGACCGCGTCGGCCCGGCGCTGCATTGCGACTACCTCGCGCAAGGCCATATTGACCGTGTCCTCCTTGGTCGAGGTGCCGAGCACGCCGCGAGCGGCCTCGAGCAGGTCCTCGTCGATGTCGATCAGGGTCTTGGTCACTGTGCCGCGCCCTTCGCGTCAGAATTCGAGTCAGGAGTCTGTGCATCCTGCGGTGCTCATTCACGTCCGTCATGCGGATGGAGATGAGGCGTTACGGGTGCGGGAAGACAGCCTCGATCCTTGGGCCGGCAGTGGACCAGAACACCTTGTACGGCGGATGTCCGGCCACCGGCAGACGCAGGATCGTCTCGCCCGCGGACGTCACGATCGTCGTGGACAAGGCCTGCGCCTTAGCGGGCAGACGGAAAACGAGCTCGCACGCATCCAGGATGGCGTTGTACAGGTCGGGATCGGGGCCGTTCTCCAGCGCATCCAGTTGACCGTCCGCAATCTCCGAGTAGGCGTCGCCGGTTGTCAGCGCCGACTCCGCGGGCGGCGCACCGTCGGAGATGCCGTGGCCCGTGCGATCAGATCCTGCAGTTCGGGCGTGGAGTCGTACTCTGCCTGCGCCGCACTCACGACGATTGCTGGCTCGAGTAGGAGGCTGCCGTCGGACTGCTCGATCATGAGGAACTTGCGGTCCGGATGCCCTGGCAGCACGACCCGGCTCCGACCGTCCGTTTCTACAAGAATTGACACGGCGACCTCCTTTGCCCCTAGGCGAGGATAGCCCACTTTCCCACTGTGGGCAATGTCCCCTTTCGGCATCCCAGGCCTCTCCCCCTAGGCTCGCCCCATGTCATCGCAGGTCGCGCTCATCACCGGCATCACCGGCCAGGACGGCTCCTACCTCGCGGAGCAGTTGCTCGACAAGGGGTACGTCGTACACGGCCTGATCCGGCGCTCGTCGACGTTCAACACCGACCGCATCGAGCATCTCTATAAGGATCCGCACGATCCCGAGGCGCGCCTCTTCCTGCACTACGGCGATCTGACCGACGGCTCGCGCCTGGTGACGTTGCTTGAGCGCGTGCAGCCCACGGAGGTCTACCACCTGGGTGCGCAGTCGCACGTGCGCGTGAGCTTCGATGAGCCGGAGTTCACCGGTGACGTGACGGGCCTGGGAACCACGCGGCTGCTCGAGGCGCTGCGCATGTCGGAGGTGCCGGCGCGCTTCTACCAGGCGTCGAGCTCGGAGATGTTCGGCGCGACGCCTCCGCCGCAGAACGAGAACGCATTCTTCTATCCCCGCAGCCCCTACGCGGCAGCGAAGGTCTACTCCTATTGGATGGTGCGCAACTACCGCGAGGCCTACGGCCTTTTCGCGTGCAACGGCATCCTCTTCAACCACGAGTCCCCCCGGCGCGGTGAGACCTTTGTGACGCGCAAGATCACCATGGCGGTCGCGCGGATCGCTGCGGGCCTGCAGAGCGAGCTCTACCTCGGCAACCTGGATGCCCGCCGCGACTGGGGCTACGCGCCGGAATACACCGATGCCATGTGGCGCATGCTCCAGGCCGATGAGCCCAATGACTACGTCGTGGCCACGGGCACGAGCTACTCCGTCGGCGACTTCGTGCGCATGGCGTTCGAGCACGCGGGTCTCGACTGGGAGAAGCACGTGAAGTTCGACCCCCGCTACCTGCGCCC
>VGBQ01000035.1 GCA_016870425.1 Actinomycetota bacterium
ATCATGCCCGGGAGCGCGGCGTGAGTCAGCCGCATGACAGCGGTGACGAGGACGTCGAGCATCTGCTGCTCGGCGTCGAGGTCACCACCGACGAAGCGCTGCTGTACGCCGAACCCGGCGTTATTGACCAGGATCTCCACGGGCTTCTCGCGCAGTCGCTCCTCGACCATGCCGAGCTGGGCGCGATCAGCGAGATCGGCGGAGATGACCTCGACCTGGACCCGGTGACCGCGGAGCTCGGCGGCCACGAGATCGAGGCGTTCGCGGTCGCGCGCCACGAGGACGATGTCGTGGCCTCGCTGCGCCAGGGTCCGAGCGAAGGCGAGCCCGATGCCCGATGTCGCCCCCGTGATGAGTGCGGTGCCCATGTGAATCTCCTCGGGATCGGCCCGGAACCCCCGCGGGAACCTCCCGCGGCGGGCATGGGACGCCCATCCTTGCCTACCCTGGTCACGTGGTCTCGTCGCGCATCGCTCGGTCGGTCGTCGCCCTTGCGGCATCGGCCGTCATCGCGAGCGTGCTCACCGCCCCGATGGCCCAGGCCGCGGAGTCCTCCCCCCGCGTGGTCAACGGCCGCGACCCGGTCGATGCCGAGGTCCCCTCCCTCGTGCACGTCTACGTCGCGGGAGCCAACTGCAGCGGCACCCTCGTTGACGCCCGGCACGTCATCACCGCCGCGCACTGCATCGTTACGTCGGCGGGCGCCACGGTAAGCCCGCGATCGATGACGGTGGGGTGGAGTCCCAACGGCCGCACGAGCGGCTTCATCCGCACCAACGTCATTGCTGCCGTCGCACACCCGGAATACAGCCACGTCACATACGTCAACGACATCGCCGTCCTCACCCTCGCCCAGTCACTGCCAGGGGCACCCGCGATGAAGCTCACGACCACCGAGGGATCAACGAGCGCGCTCTCCCCGGGGACCGCCGTGCGCGCGGCCGGATTCGGATACACCAGCGCGTCCGGCCCGCTGAGCAATCGTGCGCTCGTCGCTGACCTCACCGTGATTCCCGACGATGTGTGCGGGTCGGAGAACATCCCCTACACCGTCTCGGGCGTCACCTTCTACGGGCTCGCAATCGACACCTCCACGGCTGTCTGCGCCATTGGAGTCAAGACCGGCACCGACCTCCTCATCGATACCTGCCAGGGCGACTCCGGCGGTCCGCTCTTCACGGGCGCGATCGGGCGCGAGCGCCTGGTCGGCCTGGTCAGCGTCGGCATCGGGTGTGCGGGATTCGAGGGCAGCGACCCGCTTGCCATCAAGACCCCCGGCGCCTATACCCGCATCGCCCCCTATCTCACCTGGCTCACCGGCCTCGGTGTCGGCACCACCGCCGCTCCCGCCGCGCCCGCGCTGACCGCCGTCTCCACCGCGGATGGCATCGCGGTCACCTTCGCGCCCGGTGGCACCACTCCGGCCATCGGCTATCGCGCTGTAGCGACAGGAGCGGTGGATGGCGGCTCCTGCGAGGCGGTCCCGGGCGAGCTCACCTGCACCCTCACCGGCCTGACGATCGGGGCGGCGTACTCCGTGACCGGCTACGCCCTGGGGACGTACGGCGAGTCGCCCGCTGCGACATCCGTCTCGGCCGTTGCCGGCCTGCCGACAGCGAAGCCAGCCAAGCCGCGCATCCTGACGACCAAGAGCACGCCCGCGCGTCGCCTCGCGGTCAGCGTCATCGGCACCGACCCCCAAGCGTGGACCACCACGGTCGTGGTGTGCTCCGACGGCGCGACCACCACCCGCGCGACGGTGGTCAACGGCAAGGCGGTGCTGTCTCTGAAGCCGCGTCGGGACTACCGCTGCTACGCCAAGAGCACCAACGCCCTCGGCTCGGTGCGGTCCAAGGCAATCCAGGTCTCGCTCTAGCCATGCGCGCCCGCTTCGCGCTCATCGCGGTGGTCGCGCTCGCGCTCGCGCCCGCTCATGCGCTCGCCGGGACTGTCGCGCCACCGTCGCCGCGAGTCGTCAACGGCATCGCGGGCCCCTCGCCGGAGTTCGACGCGCTCGTGGCCCTGGGCGACCGCTCGCGCTACCGCCAACTGGGGATGGACCGAGCTCAGTTCTGCGGAGGCACGCTGGCATCACCGACCCTGGTGATCACGGCGGCACACTGCATCACGGACACGACCGCGCGCAGCATCGTGGTCGGCAGCTACCCCGACGGAGAGCTCAGCAGTCGATCGGGCCGCGTGGTCGACGTGGCCGCGATCAAGGTCCATCCCGACTACCGGCCCGATACGCAGGTCGGTGACATCGCCGTCCTCACGCTCGCCGAGCCAATCCTGGGGGTGACCCCGCTGACTCCCGCCACGGCGCGGGAGGCGCGCGAGCTCGCGGCGGCGGGCGCGGCGGTGAGCGTCGCCGGATGGGGAGCGGTCAATCACCGCGACCCGTGGCGGTACACCTCCACCTACCGCATCGGTCGCCTCGTCGTCTTCCCTGCGTCATCGTGCGGTGGTGGCGAGCCCTACACAATCGACGGTGTGGAGTTCGCCGGCTACGGCCCGGGCGCGGTCAAGTCCCGCTACATGCTGTGCGCCGAGGGAGTGCGCGGGGGCGAGCCGGTGGACAGCTGCGTCGGCGACTCCGGCGGACCCCTGGTGGGCGGCACCGGCAGCGACCGACGTCTGGTCGGCGTCGTGAGCTGGGGCCTGAACCGCTGTGCCACCACCCGCGGGCCCGGCGTCTACACCCGCGTCTCAGCCTTCACCGACTTCCTCGTCTCCGCGGGGGTGCCCTTCACACCCAATCCCACCGATGAGCCCCTCGCGCCCACCATCACCCGGGTCACCTCCACGACACACAGCATCACCGTGACGATGGCCCCTGCAGGTCGCGGAATCGCGCCCGACGAATACGTCGCCTCCGCGCGCGATCCCCGGGGTGACGTCACGTCATGCAAGGTCACCGCACCACCGCGCCCCGAGACGGCGCGGTGCACGATCAGCGGCCTCGTCGTTGCGCAGGAGTACGCCGTGTCGGCCATCGCGATCTCCAGTGGAGTGCCCTCGCTCGCAAGTGACGAGCAGATCGTCACGCCCGCGGGCCTGCCATCACGGCCGCGCATCATCATCGCGCACGCCGAGCCCGGCGGAGTCGCCGGCTTCGTCGTGCAAAACATCCGCGGCAACGGCTCTCCGCTGACCGACAAGCGCGTGCGGTGCACGGCGCCCGGTCACCCTTCGCGGTCGGGGATCATCCGCGAGCAGGGCATCGCCCTGGTGTCGCGCCTGGCCCGCGGAACGACGTACTCCTGCGTGGCCGTCGTCACCAATGCCTACGGCACGGCCACATCCACCAAGGCCCGGGTCACCGCGCGCTGAGGGGGCTAGGCTCCCCCCCATGCTGGCGGCTTACTACGAGCGACGGGGATCCTCCGATGTGCTCGACGTGGGGGAGATCCCCACGCCCGGACCCGGCGTCGGCGAGGTGCGCGTGCGGCTGCAGGTCGCCGCGGTCAACCCCACCGACTGGAAGTCACGCTCGCACACCGCGCCCATGGACTTCGAGCGCCAGGTGCCCGGCCAGGACGGTGCCGGTGTCATCGAGGCCGTCGGCCCCGGCGTCGACATCGCCCGCATCGGTGAGCGCGTGTGGGTCTATCACGCCGCGCTGCAGCGCCCCTTCGGCACGGCAGCGCAGTTCACGGTCGTGCCTTCACACCAGGCTGTCCGCATCCCTGACGGCGTGCCTGTTGATCAGGCTGCTGCGCTCGGGATCCCCTACCTGACCGCCTACGGATGCCTCTTCGCCGACGGGCCGATCGAGGGTCAGACGATCCTCGTGCATGGAGGGGCAGGCGCGGTCGGCCATGCGGCTGTGCAGTTGGCCAGGCGCGCGGGTGCACATGTCATCTCCACGGTGAGCAGCGAGGCCAAGGGCGTCATCGCGGCTGACGCGGGCGCCCATGTGGTGATCGACTACACCGCCGACGGTGCAGCCGATGCGATCCGCTCAGCGGCGAGGGCCGGGGTCGATCGCATCATTGAGGTCGATCTCACGCGCAATCTCGACGTCGACCTCGCGGTCCTCGTGGGCGGGGGTGCGATCGTCACCTACGCTGCGGACGCGGCCGATCCGGTGATCCCCGTGCGCGGACTCATGACGCGCAATGCCCGGCTGAGCTTCGTCCTGGTCTACGGCTTCGCACCCGCGCTTCTCGCCGACGGCGTCGCCGAGGTCAGCTCGGCGCTGGCCGCGGGCGACCTCGTGCCTTTGCCGATCGTGCGCTTCGCCCTCACCGAGACCGCGGCCGCGCACGATGCCGTGCAGTCGCGCACGCCCGCCAAGGTGCTCATCGACATCCCCTGAGTGCGCGGGGGTCAGCGCCCTTCCGCATCGAGCTCGGCGAGCAGATCCACCCGACGCTCGTGACGGCCGCCCTCGAAGTCGGTGCCGAGGAAGACCGACAGTGCATGCTCGGCCTCAGCCACCGCCGTGACGCGGCCGCCAAAGCACGCGACATTGGCGTCGTTGTGACGACGGCTCATCTCAGCGTCCTCGGCCGTCCGGAGCACCGCGGCACGCACGCCGGGGATCTTGTTGGCGGCCATGCAGATGCCCAGGCCGCTGCCGCACACGGCGACACCGCGGTCGGCATCACCGGACGCCACCTCGCGGGCGACCGCCGCACCGAAGACGGGGTAGTCGCATGAGGCCTCGGAGTCCGTGCCGACGTCGATCACCTCGTGACCCGCGTCGTGCAGCCACTGTCGCAGGGCTTCCTTGAGGTCGAATCCCGCGTGATCGCTGCCGATGACGATTCTCATGCTCTCCTCGCTTCCTCGACCGCTGCCTCCCAGCGGTCCCGGCGCAGGGCGACGAGCGCATCACCCGCGGGCTCCACGATGCCATGCGCGGTGATCGCGACGGGCGGCATCGACTCACCGAGGGCGGTCATCGCGAGCCGGGTCGCCCCCACCACCGTGGCGTCGGCCACCGCCGCGGGACGCAGAGCGATGCCGATTGCGTCGGCGAGCAGGGCGACGTACGCCGCATCCCGACTGCCACCGCCGAGCGTCGTGAGTGGTGCAGCCGGCGATGCGCCTGACTCGACAATGGCGTCGTAGGCGGCCGCGATGGTGTAGGCCATGCCCTCCAACACCGACCGCAGCAGTGCCTCGCGCGTCGTCGCGAGAGACAGGCCCTGCCATGACGCGCGCAGGTCAGGATCCAGATAGGGGCTCCGCTCACCGGCAACGAAGGGCAGGAAGATCGGATCGTCCGCGCGCACGCCCGACGCCAGCGCGGCCTGCGCTTCATCGATGCCTGCGCCGAGCCATGCAAGCGCGCGCTCGAGGGCGAGCCCGCCGCTCTGCACAGCGGCGAGACGGTAGTACGCCGCACCGATGGGCCCGACCGCGGCGAAGGTGTGCGTGCGCAGGGTGTCGTCGGGATCGGGACTCGCGATCATGCTGCTCAATTGCGCGCCGGTGCCGAGCGCGAGTGCTCCCAGTCCGGGGGTGAGGCCGAGGCCGTGTACGCCGCACGCCGCGTCGGCGCCACCGGTCGCCACCGGGAGGCCCGTGAGCACCGATCCCGGCTGCGTGACGGTGCCGGCGATGGCATCCGAGGCGATGACGGGTGCGAGCAGGTCGGCGCTCACCCCGCAGGCTGCCAGCGCGGCCGGGCTCCAGGCACCCGTGACAAGGTCGTAGAGCAGCGTGCCGCTCGCATCGGAGGGGTCGGTCGCTACCTCACCGGTGAGTTGCAGGCGCAGCCAGTCCTTGGGCTGCAGGGCCCAGCGCGCACGTGCGAGTGCATCGGGCTCGTGCTCGGCGAGCCACGCGAGGGTGACTCCGGCGAATCCCGGGAAGGGTGCGGATCCCAATCGCGCCAACTCCGCGCGGCCCAGAGTCTCGGCGATGCGGCGCGCTTCCGCACCGCTGCGCGTATCCGCCCAGGTGATGGCGGAGCGCACGGGCACTCCATCGTCGTCGCACAGCACGACGCCATGCATCTGACCGCTGAGGCCGATCGCATCGGGAGGCGTGTCGCTGCCCGCCAGGGCCTCGCGCGCGGCATCGAGCGCGGCATCAAGCCAGGCCTGCGGCGCAGTCTCGGCCCATCCCGGGCGCGCGGAGTCGACCGGGTACGGCCGCACCGCAGAGGACTGGACCGCACCGTCCGCCGCGACGACCGCCACCTTGACCGACTGGGTGCCCAGGTCGATCCCGACGACGCGACGCATGGGCCCATCCTGCCGCGCTAGCCTCGCTCCCGTGTCCTCGGTCGTCTGCATCGGCAGCCTCAACGTCGACCTCGTCGTACGCGTCACTCGCCTGCCGGGCACCGGGGAGACGGTCACCGGCCATGCCCTGGAGCGCCACCTGGGCGGCAAGGGGCTCAATCAGGCGCTCTCGGCCGCCCGAGCCGGGGGCGACGTCGCGCTCGTGGGCGCGGCCGGCACCGACGAGGGCGGCGCCTGGATGCGCACCGAGCTCGGCGGCGAGGGAGTGGATCTGCGCGGGGTCGCCGACGTCGAGGGTCCGAGTGGCACGGCGTTGATCGAGGTCGACGCCGAGGGGGCCAATCGCATCGTTGTGATCCCCGGGGCCAACGGCTGGCTCACCGCCGACTACACCTCCGCACAGGTTGCGCGTCTGGGGTCCGCGCGCGTCGCACTCGCACCGCTCGAGGTGCCACCCGCCGCGGTGCTCGGCGCACTGCGCGCCGCACGTGCCGCCGGGATGCGCACCATCCTCAACACCGCACCGGTGCCGCCGGACGGCTTGCCCGAGGGCATCCTCGACGTCACCGACATCGTCATCGCCAACGAGCACGAGGCAAGCCTCATCACCCCTCGCTCGGTCGATGGGGTCGAGTCGGCGTACGCCGCCGCGCATGCCCTGCGCGACCTCGGAGCGCACAGTGCCATCGTCACTCTGGGCGCCGAAGGTGCAGTGTGGTCGACTCCTGACGGCGACGGGCACACCCCCGCCTACCCGGTGACGCCCATCGACACGGTGGCGGCGGGAGACGCGTTCTGCGGGGTGCTGGCCGCATCCCTCGCCCGCGATCTGCCGTGGGACACCGCCCTGCGCCGCGCGAGTGCCGCGGGAGCCCTGGCCACCACCGTCGCCGGTGCCGCGCCCTCGCTACCCTCGGCCGCCGCCATCGACCGACTGGTCGCAGCACATCCCCTGGAGGACACGTGATCTGGCATCCGCAACTCGCCGCGCTGCTCGCTCGATTCCGGCACGCCAATGCCATCGCGGTGCTTGACGCGCCGTTCCCGTCGTACCCCGATGTCGAAACCGTCGACCTGATCGTGCGTCGCGGACTGCCCACGATCCCCGACCTGGTCGATCTCATCCTCGCTGAGCACGAGGTAAGCGGCGTTGTCATGGCGGAGGAGTTCCGCCAGCACGTCGATGCAGCGACGCAGGCCGACTACCTGTCTCACCTGGGCGACCTTCCCGTCGACTGGATCCCGCATGTCGATTTCAAGGTCGAGGTCGGGCGGTGCCTGGGGATCGTGCACACCGGTGATCCCGTGCCCTACAGCAACGTGATCCTGCGCTGGGGCTGACATGAAGCGCACGCTCGTGCCGCGGATGGAGCCCTACGCGACCTCCATCTTCGGCGAGATGTCGGGGCTCGCGATCGAGACCGGCTCCATCAACCTCGGCCAGGGCTTCCCCGACACCGACGGTCCCGAGGAGGTCTCCCTCGTCGCTCGCGCTGCTATCGCGGAGGGCCGCGGCAATCAGTACCCGCCCGTCCACGGCCTGCCTGACCTGCGGGCCGCCATCGCCGAGCACCAGGAGCGCTTCTACGGCCTCACCCTCGATCCCGCGACGGACGTCGTCGTGACGACAGGAGCCTCCGAGGCGATCCAGTCGGCGTTGCTCGCCCTGTGCGACACCGGCGACGAGGTCGTCGTCTTCGAGCCGTGGTTCGACATCTACGCGGCCGGCATCGTCCTGGCTCAGGCGACCCGCGTCAGCGTGCCACTGCGACCCCCGGCGTTCCGCCCCGATATCGATGCCCTGCGCGCAGCCATCACGGATCGCACCCGCGTGCTCCTGCTCAACTCGCCGCACAACCCGACGGGGGTGGTGTTCACCACGGAGGAATTGCGCGAGATCGCCGACCTCGCCATCGAGCGCGACCTCATCGTCATCGCGGACGAGGCCTACGAGCACCTGTGGTACGACGGCCACCCGCACGTGCCTATCGCCACTCTGTCAGGCATGGCCGAGCGGACCGTGACGATCGGCAGCGCGGGCAAGTCCTTCTCCTTCACCGGATGGAAGGTGGGCTGGGCCAGCGGCCCCACCGACCTCATCCGCGCGGTGCGCGCGGTGCGCCAGCACCTGTCCTACGTCTCCGGCGGGCCCTTCCAGCATGCGATCGCCCACGCCCTGCGCATGCCCGACGCCTACTTCGAGGACTTCCGCCACGGCTTGCAGGAGCAGCGTGACATCCTCACCACCGGGCTGCGCGCACTCGGCTTCAGCACCGTCGACTCGCAGGGCACCTACTTCCTCACCACCGACCTCGGGCCGCTGTCGGACTACCCCGATGCCCTCGCTGTCGCCCGCGACCTGCCGCACCGGGCCGGGGTGGTGGCGATCCCCCTTCAGGTCTTCTGCGACCACGCCGGTGTCGGCGAACGATCGCTGCGCTGGGCCTACTGCAAGCGGCCCGAGGTGCTCCGCGAGGCCCTCGGCCGCCTTGCAGCGCTCGGGTAGGGCACCATGGTGCGATGCCGCAGATCGAATACGTGACGCTCGCCCACCACGCCGAGGCCGTCAACGGCCTGCTCTACCTCCAGGGCGCGGGGTGGACAGACCTTGAGCAGCCCATCGACGCCGAGGGCAACCTCGGAATGCTGCACCTGGGGATCGGTGTGAGCATCACGATCGGCTGGAATGAGACGAACCGCACCTACCCGCTCACCATCAGCGTGGAGCACGAGGACGGCGAGCAGCTCTTCGCCGTTGAGGGCAGCGTGGAGGCAGGGCGCCCCGCCGGCGCCACTCCCGGGGCCGATCTCCGGAGCGTGCTCGCCGTCAGCGGCGAGGTGCAGTTCGGTCGGCCCGGTGGATACGTCGTGCGCTCCTACATCGGCGACGACGAGGGCGGCAGTGCTCGCAACGTGTCGTTCCGCGTGCACTTCCCCCAGCAGGCGCCCCCGCCCGTCGGCGGCCCGGCGGACTTCTCGCTGTAGAGCGTCGCGGAGTCGTCAGCCGACAGGGGCCGCAGTGAGTACTCCCCCGTGCGAGAGTCCCAGCTGAAGGTTCCCTCCGTGGGACTGACGACCCACAGGGTCTTCATGCGCACGTGGGTGTCGCGGCCTCCGCACTCCAGGGCGTGAGCTGGCTCAGCGACACGCCATGCGGGGAAGTTCTCGACCTCCCTGGTGACCAAGTGCGAGTAGCCACCCCACCAGCACGAGCCGTAGAGATAGAGCCCTGCGGAGTCGTGCACCGCCGCTGGCGCAGCGGCGCTGGTGCGATGAGTGAGTCGCCAGCCGGGTGCCAACTGCCACCGCTGATACCACTGCTGGGGATACTCCGACCGCCCTGTGTCCATGACAAGCAACTGCGTCTCCGAGTCATCCTGGGCGAGCGGAATCGTGAAGGCGCGCTCCAGGCGTGTGGTGCCGGACGTCGCACGGACGTAATAGCGGTCGACGGAGTCATCGGCGGACAACCACGCTCGCATTCCGTGCCGCCACCCGACGCCGGGCGCGCGCAAGGTCGAGTGCGCCATCGCCGATCGCGCCCACAACCATCTCTCGCCACGACTGCGATCGAAGACACCGCGGTCTGAGAAGACGGGCACCCCCTGCGTGAACCACGTGATGGCTCCGCGGTCATCGTGTCCGTGGAAGTCCCGCGCCGGTCCGAAGCGGAGCACGTAGTGCGTGGCCGTGTCGTCCCAGGACGACCTGTTCGCGGCCCAGCCTCGGTCCGGGCACAGCAGCCGGGTGGGCAGCGTCGCTGTGTCGTCGAGGCCCAGCTGGACCCGCGTCACCGTCTGCGGATTGCCCGTCCCGATCCCTTCGAGGATCCCGTCGGGCCGCGTGAGCTGCCATGCAGCGAGTGCACCCGCCCGGATCGCGACTCCCATGTCGACGGGGAAGTTGACCTCCGCGCCGATGGCGGCCAGGGAGCGGCGCCAGAGACTGACGTTGAGCAGCTGGTACGCCGACGACTGCTCTGCCGTCATGCCGCATTCGGAGAACACCGCGGCGGCGTCCTGCTGGAATCTCACCAGCGCGGTGTCGCGCCACTCCGGTCGCGTGAAGACCCGTGCAGCCTCCAGAAGTGCCACATTGGCGAGGGTGCCTTGATTGTGCACCGGATTGAGCGGTGCACCGCGGTATCTCACCGCATCGAGATTCGCCGCGACGAGCGCCTCCATGATCGGGATCAGCCGCTCGTCGCGCGTCGCCGCGTAGACGCATGACACCGTCCCCATGCGCAATCGCAGGGCTCCCGCTGTCCACCCGGTCACGCGGAGTTCGGCGTTGCCGACAGCGCTCCCCGGATCAGGCAGCGCGGCCTCGCGCGCCACGACCAGATCCACCACCGGAAGTCCCGAGCGCACCCCGGGAACAACCCAGGCCATGCCATGGAAGCGCGTGCCGAACGCCGGGTCCTGGGGATCCCAGACTCGCCATGCGTCCGGCTCGAGCAGCGAGGTCACTTGCCGACCGTCGATCCCGACCGTGCCCTCGCTGGTGAAGCGACTGAGATCGACGCGCGCGCTCGTCGCCCAGGAAGCCTCCTCCGCGCAGATGCGGGGGAGCTTGCGCGCGGACGACGACGTGTCCGGCGACGCCCAGACCCCCGGAGCCGACGCGACGACAGCCGCGGCGATCACCGCGGCGACGGCCTTGCGGGCCGGGTGCCTCATGGTGCAGGGGCCACCGTGAGGACGGTGGTCTGACGGGCATCCCCGCGCTTGCGATCGGCATCGACGCGGCACTGGAGATCCCAGGCATCCTCCGCTGTGCGCCACGCGGTGAAGGCCTCGACCTTGATGGCTTTGAGGCGCTGACAGTCCACGGTGAGCACGAGCCCGCGCTCAGGATGCACCGCACCGGTGGAGGTGGGCTTCCAACCGGGCGCGAGCTGCCAGTGCTGGATCCACTCCTTCGCACCGACACCGCGGTCGCGCACAGTGAGCGTGTCGGAGCCGAACTCCACGACGCGATCGCGGCTGATGCCGTCCGATGAGTCCGACAGGCGGAACTCGCGGTTGCTGATGCGCGTGCCCCACGTGTCGGGGTTATGACGAGGCAAGCCAACCGGCTCGAAGACAGAGTGGGCCGCCATGCTTTCGGCGAAGGCAAAGCGCGCGTCGCGTCGCTTGTCGTAGAGCCCGCGATCGGAGAGCACGGGTGTGCCAAGAGCAAACCACGTCATGCTGCCTCGGTCACGGTGGCCGTGGTAGGCCACGCGGGGACCGAAACGCAGCGTGAAGTGCGTGGAGTCATCAAGTGTGCCCGCCGCCCAACCCGTACTCTCGCACCACAGCGACCCGCCATTGGGAGCCATGCCAGCTCTCGGCTGACCGTCGCCGATCGCCTCGAGCACACTGTCGGGGCGCACCAGCGCGCCCAGCGCGAACTCCGGCTTAGCCAGGTCGACGTGCAGGATGCGAGCAGCTCGGTCCCACAGCGAGACGTTGTGCTCCTGATAGGTGCTGCTCTGCTCCCACATCATCCCGCAGGAGGAGAACACCTCGGGCAGGTCGCGGGCGAAGCGCTTCTCCGCCAGGGAGATCCACTCCGGTCGATCAAAGGCACGCCCCGCCTGCACAAGGGCGATGTTCGACATCGTGCCGTGGTTGTGCACGTCGCGCCGCGGTGGGCCCGGGTATCTCTCGGGATCGGCGTTCGCGCGCGCAAGTCGCGTCGCAATCGGGATCAGTCGGGCGTTGCCGGTGAGGGCATAGAGGCAGGTCGCCGTCTCCAGTCGCGTGCGGAATTGCCCCTGGGTCCAGCCGACCGCCTTGCGATCCAGTCGGCCCGCCGACGCGCCGGGATCGGGGAGCAGGCGGTCACGCTCCTCGAAGACGTCGATGGCGGTCTTGGGGTCTTCCAGAGCCAGGGGCACCAGCCAGTTGAGCGACTGGAACCACAGGACCCAGGAGGGGTCCTGGCGATGGGTCGTGGTCCACCCGCGTTGGTCGAGGCGCACCGTCACCCCGTCGTAGACCAGGACGCGATCGGATGCCACCCGGCTCACGTCGGCGCCGCGGAGCGAGGCGACATTGAAGGGGCTGTTGCACAGGCCCGGCATGGTCACCGCGTCTGAGGGGCGCGCCTGGGCGGGGGCGTGAATCACCCCCACGGCCAGCGCTAGGGCAGCGAGCACCCCACAGACCCTGACCGAATGGCGCACCAATCGATTGTGCCTGAGACGGCCGCTTGATGTGAATCGAGGGCTACCGCTGGGGTGTCACCGTGAGGTGGGCGCCATCCGGCACGGTGCCGATCACGACGGTGTCTCCATCGTGGACCTCGCCCGCGAGGATCTCCTTGGCCAGCGGATCGCCAATCGCGGTCTGCACGAGCCGGCGCAGCGGCCGGGCGCCGTACGCCGGGTCGTATCCCTTGTTGACCAGCCACTGCAGAGCCTCGTCCGTGATGTCGAGGGTGATGCGGCGGTCGTGCAGGCGCTTCTGCAGTTGCTCGACCTGCAGCTTGGCGATGCGCTCCAGCTCGGCCTTGTCGAGCGGGTTGAACATCACCATCGCGTCGAGTCGGTTGAGGAACTCCGGGCGGAAGTGCTGGCGCACCACCGCGAGCACCTGCTCCTTGCGCACGTCGTACGGCTCGGACTGGTCGATGAGGTACTGCGATCCCATGTTGGAGGTCAGGATGAGGATCGTGTTGCGGAAGTCGACCGTGCGGCCTTGGCCGTCGGTGAGACGCCCGTCATCGAGCACCTGGAGCAGGATGTCGAAGACCTCCGGGTTGGCCTTCTCCACTTCATCGAGGAGTACGACGGAGTAGGGACGACGGCGTACCGCCTCGGTGAGCTGGCCGCCCTCTTCGTAGCCGACGTACCCCGGAGGAGCACCGACGAGGCGTGCCACCGAGTGCTTCTCGCTGTATTCGCTCATGTCGATGCGGATCATCGCCCGCTCGTCATCGAAGAGGAACTCCGCGAGTGCCTTGGCGAGCTCGGTCTTGCCGACGCCGGTGGGACCGAGGAAGAGGAAGGACCCGGTGGGTCGATTGGGGTCGGCGATGCCCGCCCGGGCACGGCGTACGGCGTCGCTCACCTCGCGCACGGCGTCGGGCTGGCCGACGACGCGCTTGTCGAGGTAGTCCTCCATGCGCAGGAGCTTCTCGCTCTCGCCCTCGAGCAGGCGTCCGGCCGGGATGCCGGTCCACGACTCGACGACCTCGGCGATGTCGTCCGCGGTGACCTCCTCCTGCACCATCGACGCCTCGCGCGCCATCGTCTCGGCCGTCACTCGCTCGAGCTCCTCCTCGAAGGTCGGAATCTCGGCGTAGAGCAGCCGTGAGGCCTGCTCGAAGTCACCCGACCGCTGCGCCTTGTCGGCGGCCGCGCGCAGGTCGTCGATGAGCACCTTGAGCTCGCCGATGCGATCGAGGCCGGCCTTCTCGGCATCCCACTTGGCGCGCAGGCCCTTGAGTTCCTCGTCCTTGTCGGCGATCTCCGCGCGGATGCGCTCGAGGCGCTCCTTGGACGCGTCGTCGGTCTCCTTGGCAACCGCCATCTCCTCCATGCGCAGGCGGTCCACCTGGCGCTGGAGCACGTCGATCTCCACCGGGGAGGAGTCGATCTCCATGCGCAGCCGAGCGGCGGCCTCGTCCATGAGGTCGATGGCCTTGTCCGGGAGGAAGCGCTGGGTGATGTAGCGGTCCGAGAGCGACGCAGCCGCGATGAGAGCGGAGTCGTTGATGGCCACCTTGTGGTGCGCTTCGTACTTCTCCTTGATGCCGCGCAGGATCGAGATGGTGTCCTCGACGCTCGGCTGCCCGACGAAGACCTGCTGGAAGCGGCGCTCGAGCGCGGGATCCTTCTCGATGTACTCGCGGTACTCATCGAGGGTCGTCGCGCCGATCATGCGGAGCTCACCGCGCGCGAGCATCGGCTTGAGCATGTTGCCGGCGTCCATCGCGGAGTCACCGCCCGCACCCGCGCCGACGACCGTGTGCAGCTCGTCGATGAAGGTGATGATCTGGCCGTCACTCTCCTTGATCTCGTCGAGCACAGCCTTGAGGCGCTCCTCGAACTCTCCGCGGTACTTCGCGCCGGCGACCATCGCGCCGAGGTCGAGCGAGATGAGGGTCTTGCCCTGCAGGGAGGTGGGTACGTCGCCTTCCACGATGCGGCGCGCGAGCCCTTCGACGACGGCGGTCTTGCCTACACCGGGCTCGCCGATGAGGACGGGGTTGTTCTTGGTACGCCGAGACAGCACCTGGATCGTGCGGCGAATCTCCTCATCGCGGCCGATGACCGGGTCGATCTTGCCCTCGCGCGCACGCGCGGTGAGATCGACGCCGTACTTCTCCAGCGCCTGGAAGGTGCCCTCGGGGTCGGGACTGGTCACGCGCGCTCCTCCTCGCATCTCCTGCAGTGCAGCCATGAGCGCGTCCGGTGTCGCGCCCGCCTGATTGAGTCGCTCGCGCACGCCCGGCTCCTTGGCCAGGGCGACGAGCATGTGCTCCGTGCTGACGTATTCATCGCCGCGCTCCCTGGCGAGCTCCTGAGCGGCGTTGACCACGGCGTAGGACTGCTGGCTGAGCTGCGGCGCGGCCACGGAGGAACCGCTTGCACTGGGCAGTGCGTCGACAGCGGCGCGGATCTCCGCGGTGAGGGCTGCGCGGTCCACGCCCACGGCGTCCAGCAATGCGCTGGCGATCCCCTCGCCCTGCTGGAGCAGGGAGTCCAGGATGTGCAGTGGCTCGACCTGGGCATTGCCCTTGGCCGCAGCGATGCGCACAGCCGCACCCAGCGCGTCCTGGGCCTTGGTGGTGAACTTGATGTCCATCGGTCTCTTTCTGGTATTCCTAAGCGCCGCGACGGCGCGGGGGTCGGTAGAGCACGAGCGCGGTGGAGCGCTTCTCCGCGGCGTAGGTCTCGACCTGGTCGCGTAGGCGATCCACTTCGGCCTGGAGCTCCAGCAGGCGCCGGATGCCCTCGAGGCTGATGCCCGCGGCCGAGAGATCAGCGATCTCGCGCAGCCGCTCGACATCGAGCGCGGAGTAGAGCCGGTTGCGACCGTTGATGCGCTGCGGGCACACAAGCCCGAGGCGGTCGTACTGCCTCAGCGTCTGTGGATGCATGCCGGCCAGCTCCGCAGCGACGGAGATGGCGTAGACGGGTCGGTTGATGTCCATCGCTAGGCCTTCGCTGCCTCGAGCAGATCCCTGCGCGGGTCATCGACCCCGCTGGCCTCGACAAAGCGCTCCAGTGCCTCGCGCGCCTCATGACTAAGCCCCGCGGGCACCTGCACCTCGACGGTCGCGAGGAGGTCACCCCTGGTGGCGTCCTTGCGCGGAACACCCTTGCCGCGCACCCGGAAGGTGCGGCCGTTGCTCGTGCCGGCCGGGATCTTCAAGGTCACGGTGCCGCCACCGGGAGTTGGCACCACGACCTGGCCGCCGAGCGCTGCCTCCGCGAAGGTGACCGGCACGGTCACGGTGAGGTTGTCTCCCTTGCGCGCGAAGACCGGGTGCGGCGTGACGTGCACTACGACGTAGAGATCGCCATTGGCGCCACCGCGCTCGCCCGGTGCACCCTTGCCCTTGAGCCGGATGCGCGCACCGTCCTTGACCCCCGCGGGGATACGCGCCTGCACCGTGCGGGTGCTCACACCGCGGCCGGAGCCACGGCAGGTCGTGCACGGGTCGTCGACGATCAGTCCTCGACCCGCGCACGCGGTGCACGGCTCGGCGAAGGCGAAGCCGCCCGCGTTGCGCGTCGTCTGTCCACTGCCCTGACAGGTGGGGCACACGCGCGGCACGGTGCCTGCGCGAGCGCCCGTGCCCTTGCAGCTGTCGCACGCGGCATCACTGGCGAGGCGCAGAGGAACGGTCACGCCATCCAGCGCCTCATTGAAGCCCAGGGTGATCTCACTCTCGACGTCCTGGCCGCGGCGGGGTGCCTGGGCCCGACGACCACCACCGCCGCGTCCGCGGCTGAAGATGTTGCCGAGGATGTCGCCGAGGCCGCCCTCGTCCGCGCCGAAGACATCGCTGAAGTCGTACGTCGCCCCGCCGCCGAAGCCGCCCGGGGCGCCATATCCTCCGCCGAAGCCACCGCCGAAGCCACCGCCGCTAGCGAAGAGCGTGCGTGCCTCGTCGTACTCGGCGCGCTTCTTATCGTCGGAGAGGACGTCGTACGCCTCGGAGACCTCCTTGAAGCGCTCCTCGGCCTTCGGGTTGTCCGGGTTCTTGTCCGGGTGCAGTTCACGCGCGAGCTTGCGGTACT
>VGBQ01000036.1 GCA_016870425.1 Actinomycetota bacterium
TGTGCATGCCGGAGCCGGGAGCGTCGCGGAATGGCTTGGGCATGAAGGTGGCGTAGACACCCTGCTCGAGCGCGACCTCCTTGACCACTGTGCGGAAGGTCATCAGGTTGTCGGCCGTGGTGAGCGCATCGGCGTACCTCAGGTCGATCTCCTGCTGGCCAGGTCCACCCTCGTGGTGGCTGAACTCGACCGAGATGCCCATGGCCTCGAGCATCGTGATGGCCTGGCGACGGAAGTCGTAGCCCACGGACTGGGGCGAGTTGTCGAAGTAGCCGTAGTTGTCGATGGGCTCGGGCGGACCATCACCGGGATGGTTCCTCAGCAGGTAGAACTCCACCTCGGGATGGGTGTAGAAGGTGAAGCCCATGTCAGCGGCGCGGGAGAGCGTGCGCTTGAGGACATAGCGGGGGTCGGCGTAGGACGGCGAGCCGTCGGGCATGAGGATGTCGCAGAACATCCGCGCGACGCCCGGAGACTCCGCGCGCCACGGGAGGATCGCGAAGGTCGACGGGTCGGGCTTGGCCAGCATGTCGGACTCGTATACGCGGGCGAAGCCCTCGATGGCTGATCCGTCGAAGCCGAGGCCCTCCGCGAAGGCACCCTCCAACTCGGCGGGCGCGACGGCCACGGACTTCAGCGTGCCGAGCACGTCGGTGAACCACAGGCGCACGAAGCGGATGTCCCGCTCCTCGATCGTCCGGAGCACGAACTCCGTCTGCTTATCCATGGCCCCAGTGTGCCCGTGCCCGTGTTTCCGGCGCGTTACGCACCCCTACGCTTCCCCTATGCCCTCCGTGCGACTGGCCCTGATCCAGGCGAACCCGACGGTGGGCGACCTGGCCGGCAACGCTGAGCAGGCCCGCGCGGCCGTCGCCCGAGCGGCTGCGGCGGGCGCCCAGATCGTGGCGCTGCCCGAGATGTTCATCACCGGATATCCCGTGGAGGACCTAGCCCTGCGCCCTGCCTTCCAGGCCGCATCACGGGCCCAGGTCGAGGAGCTCGCCCGTGCGATAGCCGACGATGGTTATGCCGACGTCGTCGTCGTCATCGGCTACCTCGATCGCATCGACGACGCGGTCGACCGCCTGGGGCGTCCACGGGGAGCCCCGGTCAATTCCGCGGCCGTGCTCCACGGCGGCAGCATCGTCGCGCGATACGTCAAGCATCATCTGCCCAACTACGGCGTCTTCGACGAGTTCCGCTATTTCGTACCCGGTGACGCACCGTGCTTGCTGGACATCGGCGGGGCCGAGGTCGCCATCGCCATCTGCGAAGACCTCTGGCAGGACGGTGGACCCGTCACGCAGGCACGCGGATGTGGGTTGCTGCTGGTCCTCAATGGCTCGCCGTACGAACGCGACAAGGAGGACGCCCGCCTCGCGCTGTGCCAGCGGCGCGCACGCGAGCTCGGCGCCACGCTTGCCTACGTCAACATGACGGGCGGGCAGGATGAGCTCGTCTTCGACGGCGACTCCCTCGTCGTAGCGCCCGACGGCCAGGTCCTCGCCCGAGCCGTGTCCTTCCGCGACGAGATCGTCGTCATCGACCTCGACCTGCCGGTCGGTGCCGGGCGTGGGACCCCACTGGCGACGCGAGCGCCAACCGGGTCAGCGGCGGTGGCGGCGATCGCAGCTCCGATGTCCGATCACGCCACGGTGTGGGCGGCGCTCATGACAGGCCTGCGCGACTACGTCGACAAGAACCGCTTCGCATCCGTGATCCTGGGGGTGTCCGGGGGAATCGACTCGGCGCTCGTCGCCGCACTCGCCTGCGATGCCCTGGGACCCGACCGTGTCTACGGCGTCGCCCTGCCCAGTGTCTATTCGTCCGAGCACTCGCTCTCCGACGCCGCCGACCTCGCGGCGCGCACCGGACTGCATATGCGCACCGTCCCCATCGCCCCCATGGTCGACGCCTTCGATGCCTCGCTGCACCTGAGCGGACTGGCCGAGGAGAACCTCCAGGCGCGCGTGCGTGGCACGACCCTCATGGCCCTGTCGAACGCCGAGGGCCATCTTGTGCTCGCGACGGGCAACAAGACAGAGATCTCGGTGGGCTACTCCACGATCTACGGCGATGCGGTGGGCGGCTTCGCGCCCATCAAGGACGTGCCGAAGACCCTGGTGTGGGAGCTCGCGCGCTGGCGCAACGCCGAGGCCGAGGCTGCGGGCGCGGTGCCGCCCATCCCACCGAACTCCATTGCCAAGCCGCCCAGCGCCGAGTTGCGTCCCGGGCAGCTCGACCAGGATTCCCTGCCCGACTATGCCCTCCTCGACGACATCCTCGACGACTACGTCGAGCACGACCGCGGCCTCGCGGATCTCGTCGCTCAGGGCTTCGACAGCGAGGTCGTGGCCCGGGTCATCCACCTCACGGATGCGGCGGAGTACAAGCGGCGGCAGTACCCGCCCGGCACGAAGATCTCACTGCGCGCCTTCGGCCGGGATCGCCGGCAGCCCATCACGAACCGCTGGCGGGCCTGACGCCGATGCCACGCAGTGCCAGGTCGATGACCTGATCGGTGTCGATCTGCGCCACAGGCGTGCCGTGCCACACCTTGAGGAAGATCATCGGCCCGACCAGCACCGTCGCCGCAGCATCGAGATCCGCAGCGGGATCGACCCACCCCTCCGCGACACCCTCGCGCAGGATGCTCACGAGCGCGCCGCGACGCGGGCGCAGGACACGCTCGTAGAAGACGGCAAGGAAATCGGGGTGCTGGGCGCCGGCCGAGATGACGTGGGCCATCACACGACCCCCGCGTGTCTGGGTCATCGGGGTGCGGATGAAGTCGAGTGAGGCCTTGAGTCGATCGCGGGCGGTGCCTTCTGCGGCGACAGTGGGGAGGTCGTCGTGCATCTGGTCGAGCGCGGCCGCGACCACATCGTCACGGCCGGAGTATCGGCGGTAGATCGCCGCCTTGCCGACTCCCGCCCGCTGCGCGACCGCCTCGATGGTGAAGCCGGCGATGCCGCTCCCTGCGAGCACGTCCAGCGCAGCCTCCGCGATCCTCCGGTCGAGGGCGGCATCGCGGGGGCGACCGCGGGCGGGAGATTCAGCCCGGGCGACCGTCATCGGCGATCTCCTCAGAGAGTTGCTCCGGGTAGGCGATTTCCTCCTCGCGCACGAGCTCATCCGTCGTCGAGTCGTCGGGCACCACGGCGTCCTTGCGCGGCGGAGTGATGACGGGCAGCACGAAGGCGACGAGCAGCGCGGCGATGACGACGACCGTCACGGAGATGATGTAGGTCACGTGGGCCGAGTTCAAGAAGGCGTCGTACGCCGAGGCACGCAGCGCATCGAGCACCGTCGCGGGCGCTCCGGCCTGCTCCAGGCCAGACAGGAGTCCGTCCGTGGCGACGATGGAGTTCTCGGCCGCCTGGCGAGCCTCCTCGGGCACCTGCTCGGGGAGTTGCCCGAGGGCAGGGGTGATGCGCGTGGCGTACTGCGTGGCCAGCACCGTGCCGATGATGGCGACACCCAGCGCACCGCCCACCTGGCGCACGGTGTTCTGCACGGCCGATCCTGCTCCGGCGCGAGCGAGCGGCAGGACGTTCTGCATGACGGTCGACGCCGGGGCGATCACATTGCCCATGCCGAAGCCGAAGATGAAGAAGACCACGAGGACGATCCAGAGCGGGGTGTCGAGCTGCACGAAGAGCAGGCCGATGAGCGACAGCGCCACGAGCAGCAGGCCGGTCGTCATGACAGCGCGGTATCCGAACTTCAGCACCATGGCGGCACTCCGTGGCGCGGCGATGATCTGTCCGACAGCGAAGGGCACGAAGCACAGGCCCGCGATGAGAGTGTCGTAGCCGCGGAGGATCTGCAGGTAGAAGGGCAGGGTGAAGGTGATGCCCGAAAGCGCGAAGAACGCGAGCGTCACTGCCGCGAGGCTGACGGCGTACCCGCGATTGGCGAAGAGCGAGACGTCAAAGCTCTTGTGGTCGCTGCGACCTTCGTACCAGAGGAAGACGACGAGTACGGCGAGCCCGCCGAGCATCGGCAGGATCACGCCCGGGTCGACCCAGCTCAGCGTTGAGGACGCGTGGATGATCCCGTAGACGACCAGCGTGAGACCGACCACCGAGAGCACGAGCCCGATCAGGTCGAGCTTGCGGGGGTGCGGATCACGCGTCTCGGGCACGATGCGCCACACGCCGATGAGCCCGATGATCACGATCGGCACATTGATGAGGAAGACCGCACCCCAGTCGTTGCCCGTGATCCAGCTGGACCACTCGGGATGCTGCAGCAGCAGGCCGCCGAGGACCGGGCCCAGGGCGACCGCAGCTCCCACCGCCCCGGCCCAGGCCCCGATCGCCTTGCCGCGCTCATGGGGTGGAAACACCACCGTGATGATGGCGAGGGTTGTCGGCATGACGGCGGCTCCGCCGATGCCCATCACGGCCCGGAAGCCGATCAGCATGCCGGGTGAGGTGGCAAAGGCGCTCGCTGCGGATGCCAGCCCGAAGATGATGAGGCCGATGACGAGGATGCGCTTGCGGCCATAGCGGTCTCCGAGCGCTCCCCAGGTGAAGAGGAGTGCGGCAAAGGCGAGGATGTAGCTGTCGATCGCCCACACGAGCTCACCGGCCGTCGCCCCGAGATCCTTCTGGATCGTCGGCAGCGCGATGTTCAGGACAGTGTTGTCGAGCACCACGATCAGCAGGCTCACCACGAGCACGCCGAGGATCGCCCATCGGCGAGGGTGGCCCTCGCCGCTTGTCATCCAGCCATCCGGGGACATGGCCCTCCTCGCTTCGCGCATCCGGGAATTCCGGAACGATTGCGTATCGTAACGCTCCGGCGGGTGGACCACGCGGAGGCGGCCCGGCTGTGTCACCATGGGGGCGTCCGGGGACTCCGCACGGGAGCCTCGAGATGGGAGCACGATCATGTCCGTGGCGACGCCTATCCGCCGCACCACCATCCGCGACCTCCACGAGGCCACCGCACGCGGCGAGAAGTGGGCGATGATCACCGCCTACGACGCCCTCACCGCGCGCATCTTCGACGATGCGGGCATCCCCTGCCTGCTCGTCGGCGACTCTGCCGCGCAGGTGGTCTACGGCTTCGACTCCACCCTCCCGGTCGGCGTCGACGACCTCGTGCCTCTCGTGGCGGCGGTTGTCCGCGGCTCCTCGCGCGCCCTCGTGGTCGCCGACATGCCCTTCGGCTCCTACCAATCCTCGGTGACGCAGGCCATGGAGTCGGCGATGCGCTTCATGAAGGACGGCGGCGCGCACGCGGTCAAGATCGAGGGCGGCCAGCGTGTGCTCGCCCAGGTCGAGGCACTCGTCGGCGCGGGCATCCCCGTCGTGGGGCACCTCGGCCTCACCCCGCAATCGGTCAATGTCTTCGGCGGCTACCGCGTGCAGGGCCGGGGTGAGGACGGCGAGGCCCTCCTGCGCGACGCCAAGGCCCTCGAGGCCGCCGGCGCCTGCGCCGTCGTGCTCGAAGTCGTGCCCGCCGAGCTCGCCGCTCGCGTGTCGGAGGTCCTCTCCATCCCGACCGTCGGGATCGGAGCGGGCGGTGCGACCGACGCCCAGGTGATCGTGTGGCAGGACATGGCCGGATTGACCGAGGGCCCGCGGCCGAAGTTCGTCAAGGCGTACGCCGACCTGCGTGGCATTCTCAGCGACGCGGCGACGCAGTGGGCCGACGAGGTGCGCACGGGTGCCTACCCCGCGCCGGAGCACTCCTACCGCTGACGCCTAGACATCGGTGATGCGCACGCCCGCGTGCGCCTTGTAGCGACGGTTCATCGAGATGAGATTGGCCGTGAAGGCCTCCACCTGACCGGCGTTGCGCAAGCGCCCGCCGTATATCCCCCGCATGCCCGGCACCAGCCCGGCGATGGCCTGGACGACGTCGGTGGCCTCGCGATCGTCCCCGAGCACCAGGACGTCGGTGTCGATGCGGTCGACGGACTCATCGAGCAGCAGCACGGCGGAGATGTGATGGAAGGCGGCGACGACCCGTGAGTCGGGAAGCACCATCGCTGCCTGCTGCGCGGCCGACCCCTCGGCCACCGGCAGCGAGAACGCCCCCTGCTTGTCAAAACCGAGCGGGTTGACGCAGTCGACGACGATCTTGCCCGCGAGCGCACCGCGCAAGGACTCCAGCAGCGCGGCATGACCGTCCCAGGGGACCGCGACGATGGCGACGTCGCTGGCTGCAGCGCAGTCCTCGTTGGACATGCCCCGGACTGAGCCGGGGAGGGCAGCGGCAGCCTCGGCGGCGCGTCCGGCGTCACGCGAACCCAGGACGACAGCGCAGCCGGCCATGGCCAGTCGACGGGCGAGTCCGCGACCCTGCTCGCCCGTGCCGCCCAGCACCCCGATCGTGAGACCGGAGACATCGGGCAGGGCGTGCGGATCCGGTGCTGGTGCAGGCGTCGTTGTCATCACGCCATCCTCGCAGTGCGGGGGCACCCCCGCGAACCCAGGAGGCGCGTGGCAGCATCGCCGCCCGTGAGCGGCGAGATGAGGCGGGTGCGCATCGATCTCACGCCCCTGCGCACCCAGCCGGCCTTCCGGCGCCTCTTCATCGGAGGCCTGGTGACCTCGCTGGGCTCGATGGTGACGTATGTCGCGATCCCCTTCCAGGTCGCCGAACTCACCGACTCCTTCATCGCCGTAGGCCTCATCGGGCTCGTCGAGCTGGTGCCCCTGGTCGTCTTCGGGCTGTACGGCGGATCGTTGGCGGATCGGGTGGATCGCCGACTGCTCATCGTGGGCGGAGAGATTGCGGCCGGCGTACTCGTCCTGGCCCTGACCGTCAACGCCATGCTGCCCTCGCCGCAACTGTGGGTGATCTACGTCGTGGCCATGGTGTTCGCCTCCGTCGATGGGCTGCAGCGACCGTCGCTGGACGCCATGCTCCCCCGCCTCGTGCCCCACGAGCAGCTCTCGGCCGCCAGTGCCCTGAACTCCCTGCGCATGAACTCCGCGGCCCTCGCCGGTCCGGCGATCGGTGGAGTAGTCATCAGCGTGTGGGGAGTGTCCGCCGCGTACGCCTTCGACGCTCTGTCCTTCGTCGTTGCCATCTTCATCTTCCTGCGCTTGCCGTCCGTGCGCGCAACCACCGCCCCCGTCGAATCCGGTGTGCGACACGTGTGGTCCGGAGTGCGCTATGCCTGGAGTCGCAAGGACATCCTCGGCAGCTACACGATCGACTTCGCGGCGATGACCTTCGCCTTTCCCTTCGCCCTGTTTCCCTTCATCGCCCAGGACTACGAAGCGCCCTGGGCGCTCGGCCTGCTCTACTCCGCGGGCTTCGCCGGAGGCCTGGTATTCGGGCTCACCAGCGGCTGGGCGGTGCGCATCCACCACTACGGCCGAGCCATCGCGTTCGCGGCGGCAGCCTGGGGAGCTGCCATCGGACTGATCGGGATCGCCCCGGGCATCTGGTGGGCCCTCGCACTCCTGGCCATCGCCGGCTACTTCGACATGCTGAGCGGACATTTCCGCGGTCTGCTGTGGAATCAATCGATTCCTGACGCGGTGCGCGGGCGCATGGCCGGCATCGAGATGCTCAGCTACTCCATCGGCCCCATGCTCGGCCAGGTGCGCAGCACCACCGCGGCACAGGCGTTCGGACTGCGCAATTCACTCGCTTCAGGAGGAATTCTGTGCATTGCTGCGGTAGGTGTGACGTGTGTGACACTTCCGGCCCTGTGGATATTCGATGCGCGCACCGATCCGCACGTCGCTGCGCGTCGACGCGACAGTGATGGGCCAGACGCCCGTGCGGTAGATCCGGGCGTTGATTAGCACGACAACGGATCGGAATCCACGCGCGACACACCGAAGCGTGAAATTGCGGCGATGTCGCGAATTGGCCGCCGAATCTGCAACAGTGGACTCCGTAAAACCCTGCCAAGGGGCAGGGAACGACCAACTGGAGGCACCGTGGCGGTCGCGAAGAAGACCACCGCGCGCAAGCGGACGGCCAAGAAGGCCCCCGCCAAGCGCGCAGCAGCCAAGAAGGCACCCGCGCGCAAGCGCGTTGCCAAGAAGGCCGCGCCGAAGAAGGCCGCAGCCAAGAAGGCACCCGCGCGCAAGCGCGCTGCCAAGAAGGCTGCGCCGAAGAAGGCCGCAGCCAAGAAGGCACCCGCGCGCAAGCGCGCTGCCAAGAAGGCTGCGCCGAAGAAGGCAGCAGCCAAGAAGGCACCCGCGCGCAAGCGCGCTGCCAAGAAGGCCGCGCCGAAGAGGGCAGCAGCCAAGAAGGCACCCGCGCGCAAGCGCGCTGCCAAGAAGGCCGCGCCGAAGAAGGCAGCAGCCAAGAAGGCACCCGCGCGCAAGCGCGCTGCCAAGAAGGCCGCGCCGAAGAGGGCAGCAGCCAAGAAGGCACCCGCGCGCAAGCGCGCTGCCAAGAAGGCCGCGCCGAAGAGGGCAGCAGCCAAGAAGGTCGCTCGCAAGGCTCCCGCGCGCAAGCGCGCTGCCAAGCGGGCTCCCGCGCGCAAGCGCGCTGCCAAGCGGGCTCCCGCGCGCAAGCGCTAGGCCTGTTCAGCAGGAAGGCCCGCACCCTCACGGGTGCGGGCCTTCCTGCGTGTTCGGGCGCGACGGGCGGTCAGTCGTCCTCGGCATCCCAGGCTTCGGTCCGCGCCTGGGCGCGCTCAAGGGCCGTCTCTGCCTCCGCGCGGGTGAGATACGGGCCCATGCGCTCGGAGTTGGGATCGCCCTGACCCTGCTCGACCTTCTGGGTCCGCAGGTTGTACCACCACAGGTCGTTGCCATCCAGACCCAGATCCACGTCAACTCCTTCCCTCGCGTCGGGCCCGACGCGTGTCCGTGCGTCAACCCTAGCGGCGCGCATCCGCAGCGGGCCTCGCACCTAGACTCCCGCCATGACCGCGATGCGCGAGCCTCTCGTGCCCGGAGTGCTGTCGCCTCGCCGCAGCGTCCCGGCCCGCATCTCACGGCCCGACTATGTCGACCGCCCGGCCCCCGAGCGCTTCACCGGCTCCGAGGTCAAGGACCCCGACACCATCGAGCGCATGAGGGTCGCGGGGCGGATCGCCGGCCAGGCCCTCCAGGAGGTGGGGCGCGCCGTCGCCCCGGGGGTCACCACGGACGATCTGGACAGGATCGGCCACGAATTCCTGCTCGATCACGGTGCCTACCCCTCGACGCTGGGCTACCGAGGCTTCCCCAAGTCGCTGTGCACCTCGCTCAACGAGGTCATCTGCCACGGCATCCCGGACTCCACCGTGCTGGTCGAGGGTGACATCTGCAATGTCGACATCACGGCCTTCATCGGCGGCGTGCACGGAGATACCAATGCCACCTTCCTCGTCGGGGAGGTGAGCGAGGACGCACGCCTGCTGGTGGAGCGCACCCACGAGGCGACGATGCGCGGCATCGCCTCGGTGGCCCCGGGTCGCCCGATCAATGTCATCGGCCGGGTGATCTCCAGCTACGCCAAGCGATTCGACTACGGGGTCGTCCGCGACTTCACCGGGCATGGCATCGGCACGGCGTTCCACAGCGGCCTTGTCATCCCCCATTACGACGACCCGCGCTATGACACCGTCATGGAGCCGGGGATGACCTTCACCATCGAGCCCATGATCACGCTGGGCACATACGACTACGAGATCTGGGACGATGGCTGGACGGTGGTGACGCGAGATCGGCAGCTCACCGCGCAGTTCGAGCACACGATCCTCGTGACCGATGCCGGCAGCGAGATCCTCACCCTCCCCTGACCGAGACGAGAGGCCATGACCACCATCCCGACCACCTGGCCGCACGATGTGCTGACCCTCGGCATCGACATCGGAGGCACCGGCCTGAAGGCCGGCATCGTCGACTCACAAGGCGTCATGGTGAGCGACCGCGTCAAGATGCCCACGCCGTACCCCTGTCCTCCCCCGCGTTTGGTGGAAGCCCTCGTCGAGCTCACGGCTCCCCTGTCGGGCTACCTGCGCGTGTCGGTCGGCTTCCCCGGGCTGGTGCGCCGCGGCATCGTCCTGGAGGTGCCGGCATTCTCCCGACGGGAGTACGGCGGACCCCCTGATCCGCAACTGGTCCACCAATGGGAGGGCTTCCACCTCGCTGACGCCCTCGCCCATGCCTTCAACCTCCCCACACTCGTCGTCAACGACGCCGACATGCAGGGTGCAGCCGTCGTGGAGGGACACGGAGTCGAATTCGTCATGACCCTCGGCACCGGTGTGGGCACGGCCCTCTTCAACGACGGCACCCTGCTTCCCCACTTCGACCTGTCCCACGGTCCCTTCCGCAAGGGCATGACCTTCGACATCGCACTCGGCGAGGCACGGCGCCAGGAGATCGGCACCCGGCGCTGGCGCCCCCAGGTGGTCAAGGCCATCGAGTGCTTCCACGACATGCTCTTCTTCGACCGCATCTACGTGGGCGGAGGCAACGCCCAGCGCCTGGATCCCGCGGATGTGGGCACCAAGGGGGTTATCGTGCCCAATACGGCGGGCATCCTGGGGGGCGTGCGCATCTGGCAGATGACCAGCGGCACGTGACCGCGGATCGGCGTACGAAGGCGGAGCGACGATGACCCGATGGCTCAGCGATGACGAGCAGGCGTCGTGGCGCGCCTGGATTGCTGTCTCGCTCCTGCTGCCGGACCGGCTCAGTCGCGACCTCAGCGAGCAGGCTGGCATCTCGCTGCCGGACTACGAGATCCTCGTCTACCTGTCGGAGGCACCCGGTCGGCGCCTCCGCATGAGCGAGCTAGCCGATCGCACGCTGTCCTCGCGCAGCCGCCTGTCCCATCAGGTGGACCGCCTCAGCGACTCCGGGCTGGTCGATCGCCAGCCGTGCTCCGACGATCGCCGGGGCTCCTTCGCCGTGCTCACGCAGGCGGGCTGGGACTTCCTGGTCGCCACGGCGCCGGTGCATGTCGAGAGTGTGCGGGAGCAGCTCGTCGACGTCCTCACTCCCGAGGAGTTCGCGGAGTTCGGGCGCCTGTGCGCCAAGGTCGCCGACCGCTTGCGTCCGGCCGGAGGCGAGGACTGCGCGGGATCCGATGGCCGGGAGTGACGCCGCGGAGATAACCCGCCACCTGGCTGCCTTCCCCGCGCCTCAGCGGCAGGCGCTCGAGGCGATCCGCTCCCGGATGCGTGACCTGCTCCCGGGTGCCGACGAGGTGATCGCCTGGGGCATGCCGAGCTATCGCGTCGATAGCGACCTCGTGCTCAGCTTCAGCGGATTTTCGGACCACAACAGCCTCTTCCCCGGCGCGGGCGTGGTGAAGGCCATGCGCACCGCGCTGCCCGGCTACGCAAGCACCAAGGGGACCATCCACCTGCCCCGCGACGTCGCACCACCGGCAGCGATGCTGCGCACCGTCGTGCGCGCCCGGATCGAGGAGATCAACGCCGGCTATCCCAAGGCCTCCGGAGCCGCCAAGGCCTTCTATGACAACGGGCACCTCAAGCATCGCGGCCGGATGAAGGATGGGGAGATGCACGGGGCCTGGGAGTTCTTCCGGCGAGACGGCTCCCCCCTGCGATCGGGGCGCTTCGACCGCGGCCGCCAGGTCGGCCCCTGGACGACGTACGACCGCAGCGGGAAGCCCCACCGGGTGACTGACTTCGGCTAGGTCGGGCATCCCCGACCGTGGGTCGTCCCCTATCCACAGGGCACGGGCCGATTGCCGGTGATTGGGGGGACTCCCACGGAGAAATCGCCGTGAAATCGCGGGGCGGGGGTGCGCCGGGCCGTTCGGCCCGACACACTGGGGCACGTGATCTCCATCAGTGTCCTCAGCCTCAAGGGCGGCGTGGGCAAGACATCCGTCGCACTCGGCCTCGCGGGAGCTGCCGCCAAGCGCGGCCTCGCCGCCTTGGTGATCGACCTCGATCCCCAGGGCAATGCCACGTCGATCCTCCAGGCCCGCCACGGCCGGTCCCATGCGGCGGCGGTGCTCGCCCACCCGACCATCGAGGTCCTGCAGGGTGCGATCACCAAGACCGCATGGACCTTCAAGGAAGGTCGCGTCGACGTCGTGGGCAGCGACCCGGAGCTCATCCGCTACGACGCCTGGACAGGCAAGCGTGGATTTGCTCCCAAGCTCGCGCGGGCCATGCGCCGTCTCGAGGGCTACGACGTCGTCATCATCGACTGCCCCCCGTCGCTGGGAGCCCTGACGCGCGAGGCGCTTGCGGCATCGGACCTCGCCGTGGTGGTCACCACGCCTTCCTACTTCGGCGCGCAGGGTGCAGAGCGGGCAATCGACGAGATCAAGGAGATCCGTGCGACCGTCAACCCCGGTCTGCGCTTCGCCGGCATCATCGTCAATCGCCTCCGGGAGAAGACCGAGGAGCACCGCTACCGCAAGCGCGAGCTCATCGCGATCCACGGGCCTGGCGCTATCCTAAAGCCCGCGGTCCCCGAGCGGGTGGCCCTGCAGCAGGCCGAGAGCACCGGCGAGCCCATCTCCGCGGTGAAGTCCGCTGGCGCGCGGGACGTTGCGAAGGTCTTCGACAAGCAGATGGCTCGACTGATCAGGATGGCGCGCGACGCCGACGCGTCTGAGTGAAGAGTCGCGCCTGGGTACCCGCCCGGAAGCGATCGCCGGTGTGGCACTACGGTCACCTCATGCCTCTCCCCCGCCGATCGGTCCTTGTTGTCGCCACCGCCGCCCTGGCAGCTCTCACGCTCGCTGGTCCAGCCCTCTCCGCGCCACCATCGGCGGCCCCGTTGCCCATCCCCAACGGTCCCGGGTACGACAAAGCGGTGAAGTTCATCGGCAAGCCAGCGATCGCCCGTCCGGTGGCCTTGCCGCCGGTCCCCACCAACCCCTTCATGGCAGACAGCGGCACCAGCAACATCCACAACGACACCTACATGACCGACTCGTACTCATGGAAGGGCCCCCTCGGTCGCAAGACCAAGGTCACTTCAGGTGGGGCCAAGGGTGAGTGCGCCAGCATCTCCTTCGATAGCAGGGGTCGCCTCGTCGCCGTGTGCATCGCCGGCAGCAAAGGCAGTTACCTCACGCTCTTGAACCCGGACACCCTTGCCATCATCGCCCGCACCCAGATGCCAGAGCCTGCCAGCGCCGACGGTTCCACGAGCACCCCGCGTGACTACACCGAATTCGCCGGCAGCTACTTCTACCTGGACAACAAGGATCGGGCCGTGGTTTCGACCGCGACTCACCACATCATCATGTACGCCGTTCGCGGCCCAGCAGGTGATCGTTCCTTCAAGGCCGTGAAAGACCTCGATATCTCGGCCGCGATGGCCGACAGCGATGTGATTCAGTCTGCGTTGCCCGCGTTCGACGGCCGGATCTGGTTTGCGACCAAGGCTGGCGTGGTCGGCAATGTCGATCCCGAGACCGGCGATGTGCACCACATCTCCCTTGAGGGCGAGCAGATCGCGAACTCCTTCTCGATGGACGAGGACGGTGGTATCTACATCGTGTCTACCGTCGCTCTCTATCGCTTCGATGCTGCCGCTGACGGCGCACCCGAGGTGACCTGGCGCGAGGTATACGAAAACACGGGCGTGCAAAAGCCGGGCCAGAAGAGCATCGGGTCAGGCACCACACCGACGATCATGTCCGGCGGCCGCGTCGCCATCGCCGATAACGCCGATCCCGAGAATGTGGTGGTCTACCGCACGGCCAAAGACGCGCAGGAGCGAATCATCTGCAGCGCCCCCGTATTCACCGCGGGGGCCAGCGCCACGGAGAATTCCCTCATTGCGATCGGCGACTCCCTCATCGTCGAGAACAACTACGGCAACGCTGACCTGGAGTCCACCCAGGCTGGTCGGTCCACCACCCCGGGCATGGCTCGCGTCGATGTCACCGACGAAGGCTGCGTCAACGTGTGGACCAACACGAAGGTGCGAGCCCCATCGGTAGTGCCGAAGTTCTCGGCCAAGACCGGCCTGATCTACACCTACTCCAAGCCGCTAGGCCCAGGCGCGGTAGACCGCTGGTACTGGACGGCGCTGGACTACCGCACCGGCAACGAGGTCTACAGCGTCCTGGCCGGAACCGGCATCCTCTTCAACAACAACTACGCCTCGGCGTACCTCTCCAAGGCCGGAGTGGGCTACGTGGGTGTCGTCGGTGGTGTGGTGAGGATCGAAGGCTGATCGGCAAGGGCGGCGGACGAGTCGACCTGTAAGCCGGGTTCTGTCCTCGCGTGAGCGAGGGGTGATCATCCCTCTGGGACCACCGTTGCCGATGGCCTCGTGCGACCTACCAGCAGGATTGGCGAGCGGGCCGCTCTCCTGCCTGGATCTTGCGATCCGCTTGGTCTAGCTCCGGGTGGGGTTTGCCGAGCCACCGCAGTCGCCTGCGGTGCTGGTGGTCTCTTACACCGCCGTTTCACCCTTACCGACGTTGCCGTCGGCGGTTTGCTTTCTGTGGCACTTTCCCGCGGGTTGCCCCGGGTGGGCGTTACCCACCACCCTGCCCTGTGGAGCCCGGACTTTCCTCGACGCTGAGGGAATCAGCGCCGCGATCACCCGGTCGGCTCGTCCGCCGCACCTCCAGGGTACCGTCGGTGATGACCTGCGAATCCGTCCGCGGGGTCTAGTCTGCGTCGCGGAGGTGGGTCCGTGAGGAAATCCGTAGGCACGGGGCTGTTCATGGTCGTCACGACCGTGGTCATGTTCATCCCACCGATCGTGGCGCACACGGCCGGCTACCCGGCTGTCGCCGGCGCCCTGGTGATGCCCACGGTCGCGGCGTTCTTGCCCGCCCTGCTCGCCGACGTGCGGACGTCGCTCTTTGCCGCCGTCATGGTCGGCGTCGGCAGTGCCGTTGCCATCGCGGTGACGGGGCATGCGCTCTTGGCCGGCCTCACGATGGCCACCGTCGCCCTCATCACCGGCCTGGGTTGCCACTGGGGTCGCTCCAAGCACCTCATGCTCGTGCCGATCACGCTGGGCTTCGTCGTCTGCGTGCCACCCTCTCTGGGAGATGGCCAGCCGATCAACGCTCTCGCTCTCGGAGCTACGAGCCTCGTCGCCGCCCTGTGGGGAACCCTGGCTGGCACTCTGCTGGGCCGCAAGTCCCCCAAGCCACCGCACCAGCCCGAGGTGTGGGCGCGCACCTGGACCTACGCCATCGTGCTCGCGCTCCTCACCGGTGTGGCCGCCGGATTCTCCGTCGGAGTGTCGTGGAGCCACGCCGGAGCGTGGTTCATCATGACGGTGGTCCTCGTCTTCCAGCCATATCTGCAAGACGCCTTCCAGCGCACCTGGCAGCGAGGGGCGGGCACGGTCATCGGCGTCCTGCTGGCCTTCCTCATCCATCTCGTCGTGCCCTGGTCCACCGTCGAACTCATCGTGGGAGAGGTGCTCCTCGTCGTCGCGATCCTGGTGATCTCGACGGGCAAGTACTCCTACTGGTTCTTCACGTCGCTCATCACGCCGGCGATCGTGCTGCTCGTGGGCACCTCGGGCAACTTCGTGGCCACGGACGGCGCGCGGCTCGTCGCGACGTTCGCGGGCGTCGGCCTGGCCTTCTTGGCCGAACTGCTGCTCACTCCCCTCTATCGAGCCGGGGCCAAGAAGCACCCCTCGAGCGGTTCTGAGTCGACTGCTCCAGCCCACTAGCGTGTGGGCATGCTCATTCTGTTGCCGCCCAGCGAGGGCAAGGCGTCACCGTCACGTGGACCGCGCCTTGCATGGACGACACTCTCCTTCCCCGACCTGACCTCCACGCGCAAGCCGGTCGCCGATGCACTCGCGCGGCTGAGCGCGGGGCCGGCGACCAAGGCTCGTGCCGCCCTGGGGATCTCGGCACGCCAGGAAGACGAACTCGAGCGCAACAGGAATCTCCTCGCATCCCCCACCGCACCCGCGGGCGAGGTATACACCGGGGTCCTCTACGATGCGCTCGACCTCGCGAGCCTGGACACGCGTGCCCGGCGCCGAGCGGCCAGCGACATCGCCATCGCATCAGCACTCTTCGGGCTGCTGCGGGTCACCGACCGCATCCCGGCCTATCGCCTCTCCGCCGACACGACACTCCCGGGAGTGGGTCGGTTGGCGGGCGCTTGGCGTGAGCCCGTCGCGGATGCGATCGCCGAGGCGGCCGGACGCGGGGTCGTGCTGGACCTGCGCTCATCGGCGTACGTCGCGCTCGGCCCGGTGCCGTCCGCTCTCGCCGAGCGCACCGCAGTTGCGCGAGTCCTTCAGGAGAGGGGAGGCAAGCGCGTCATCGTCAGCCACCACAACAAGGCGACCAAGGGTCGCATCGTGCGCGGACTGCTCGGCGAGTCGAAGCCACGGACCGTCGAGGACCTCGCCGGCGCACTCGGTGCAGCCGGATACCGCGTCGAGCTCGCTTCTCCCGCCGGCGACGGCAAGCCCTGGACCATCGACGTCATCGTCAAGGACCTATGAGCTAGATCCCGAACCCCGCG
>VGBQ01000037.1 GCA_016870425.1 Actinomycetota bacterium
CCCGCGGCGTATCCGCCGCCGCCCGGTTATCCGCCGCCCGGGTTCCCGCCGCCCGCATACCCGGCGAAGGCCAAGGCCAACGGCCTCGCACTCACCTCGATGATCCTGGGGATCATCGGCATCACGGTGGGCCTGTGCCTGCTCTTCTTCCCCGTCATGCCCATCCTGGCCGTGGTCTTCGGCCACATCGGCCTGACCCAGACTCGCACGACCGGTGCACCGGGACGCGGCTACGCCATCGCCGGACTCGTCACGGGCTACATCGGCATCGCCCTGTCCATCCTGTGGCTCATCGGCACGATCATCGGCACCTTCAGCTCGCCGATGCCGAGCTTCTGACGCGCGTCGCAGCCGACATTGATCCAGGACGCGGGTTGATTCATGACGCAGGTTGATCGATGACGCGCCGGGGACTCACGCTCTTCATCGCCCTCTCGATCATCTGGGGTACGCCGTACCTCTTCATCCGCATCGCGGTGGACTACGTCGAGCCGTCCGTGATGGTGGCCCTGCGTGTCGGGCTCGCCGCGCTCCTGCTGCTGCCGGTGGCGCTGGTGCGCGGGCAGTTCCGCGGCATCCGGCCCTACCTGCCGTGGATCGCGGTCTTCGGCCTCGTGGAGATCACCGGGCCCTTCCTCATGCTGGGCTACGCGGAGACGCAGCTCGCCAGTTCCACGACCGCCCTGCTCATCGCCGCCGTGCCCATCGTCGCCGCGGTCATCGCGCGGTCGCTCGGGCTGGACTCGCGCCTGGGCGGCCTGCGCGTGATCGGGCTGGCCATCGGGATCAGCGGGGTGGCCGTGCTCGTCGGCCTCGACGTGCCCGGGGATCAGTGGTGGGCGGTGGGTGCCGCAGCCGTGACGGTCCTCGGCTACGCACTCGGGCCCATCGTCATCTCGACCAAGCTCGCGGGTGCCCCACCGCTTGCGGTGATCAGCCTGGCGCTCACAGGCAACGCGATCATCTACGCACCCCTTGCGTGGATCCAGCGGCCCACGGGCCCCGTGCCTGCCGTGGCCTGGTGGTCGATCGCGGTCCTCGGAGTCGTCGCCACGGCCATCGCCTTCCTCATCTTCTTCGCGCTTGTCGCCGAGGTCGGGCCCTCGCGCATGACGGTGATCACCTTCCTCAACCCCGCGGTGGCAGTGCTCCTCGGCGTGATCGTGCTCTCCGAGCCCATCACGTGGGGCCTGATCCTTGGCTTCCCGCTGGTGCTCCTGGGGTCCTACCTCGCCACGCGACCGGATCGCAATCCGGCAGCGCGCGTCGAGGATGCCCCGCACGCCTGACGTACGTTCAGGTGGTGGCCGCGAGCCTCGCGCGCACACTGCGGGTGACGTAGTGGTCGGCGAAGAAGGAGGCGAAGGGGATCGTGCCGGCGAGGAGCACGGCTACGGTCCGGACGACGCTGAAGCGCATCCGGAAGGAGATGTCCAGGCCCGTCGCCACATAGAGGACGTAGAGCCAGCCGTGGGCCTGCCAGCCGAGTGCGTAGATCGTGGCGAGGATCCCCTCGTCGGTCAGCCCGAAGCCATACTTCAGCGGCAGGAAGATCACGGACATCACGGCGAGCAGCACGCCGGTGATCCAGGCCATGATGCGAAAGCGCAGCAGCGCGCCGCTGAGACCACTCATTCCTTCAGACTATCTGCACCGTCCGTGGCCGGATCCCGACCCTTAACCGCGAATCCTGACCTCATTGCGCGGGGAACCGTCGGCTCACGCGGGCTCCTCAACAGGGCTGCGGCGCACGACCCACAGCCACCACATCACCCAGACGAAGCCGGCGAAGACGAACCACTGCAGGGTGTAGGCGGCGTTCTGCAGCGGGAAGGGCACATCGGCCGTCTGCACCGTCAGGGGCACCGGGGCGGGGGCGGGTGCCACCGCCGGATCCTGGCGCGCGAGCACGAGGACAAGTGAGAGCACCGGTGTGCCCCACGCGCGCTCGATCTCCTCGCGGGAGACAGCCACGAGACGACCATCGGGCCGGCGTGCCTGCTCGGCGTAGAACTCCTCGAAGGGCTGGAGGGCGCCCGCGAGACGCACCGGACCTGCTGGGACGGCGAGCGCCGGGCTTGTGGGCGCATCGACCCAGCCCCTTAGGACAGCGACGGTCGTGCCGTTGACGACCAGCGGCGTGATGACCCACTCGCCAGCGCGGCCGTCAAGCTGGCGCTGCGCGACCAGCAACTGCTCGGCGTCGGAGTACTCCCCCTCGGCTGTGACGGGACGTCCCACGGACGTCGCGGGGAAGCCCTCGACGCTGGCGGCCTCCACGACCGGCAGGGGTGCAGCGACCGCGGCGCGCTCGGCCTCGACGATGTCGAGCGTGCGCGAGCCCTGCCACAGACCGGCGACCACGCACAGCGCCGACAGGAGCACCGCGAGGAGTGTGAGACCGACCACGCGAGCGCTCGGTCCACTTCTCCCCGCGGTCATGTCACCCACGTCATGTCACGGACGCCATGTCAGCGCGTCGGCGGCTCGGGCCCGGATGCGTCGGACCCCTCGGCCTCCTCGGTGAAGTGCTCGTCGGCTGCCCGCTCGGCATCACCGGGGCCCTGGGGAAGATTCGGGTCGACCTTGGCCATCTGCTTGCGCATGGAGCGGTAGAGCAGCACGATCGCGACGACGAGGAAGATGAAGGAGATGAGCCCGAGCAGGCCGGGTGTCACCCGCGACGGGTCGATCGGCGGCTCCTCCGGCAGCGGGCTGGGAAGCGGGCTCTCCTCGAGCAGGAGAGCGGCAAGGAACCTCGTCACGTCGGCCATCATCCCTGCCGGACTCCGGCGAAGAGATCAGACTCGGGCACCTGCGTCTCCACGTGGCAGATGGCCAGGTGGTAGTCCTCCGTGGGCCACAGGTCCCGCTGCATGTCGAGGGGTACGGCGAACCACACCCCGTCGGGATCCACCTGGGTGCGATGCGCACGAAGGGCGTCATCACGGACCGGGAAGTAGTCATCGACGCGCACGCGGGTCGTGACGCGATCCTCCTCGCCCTCATCCCAGTCATCGAGCCACTCGGCGTAGGGCGACTCCCTGCCCGCAGCGACGAGCGCGTCATGGAAGGTCATCACGCGATCACGTGTGAACGCCATGTTGTAGTAGAGCTTGAGCGGCTGCCAGGGCTCTCCGGCGCCGGCGTAGGCCTCGGGATCACCCGACTTCGTGAAGGCCTCCATCGACACCTCGTGGCAGCGGATGTGATCGGGGTGCGGGTAGCCGCCATTCTCGTCGTACGTCGTGATGACATGCGGGCGGAACCCGCGCACGAGCCGCACGAGCGGCGCCGATGCCACCTCGAGGGGAAGGTCGGCGAAGCATCCCTCCGGCAGCGGCGGCCGGGGGTCGCCCTCGGGGAACCCGGAATCCTCGAAGCCCAGCCAGGCGTGATCCACCCCCAGGATCGCCACCGCCTCGGCCATCTCGCGGCGTCGCACCTCGGCGATGCCGAGCGCATCGACATCGGTCTGGGCAGCGGCATGGAGGACGTCGCCCCGCTCGCCCCCGGTGCAGGTGACGACGAGGACCTCGACGCCCTCCTTCGCATAGTGGGCCAGGGTCGCGGCTCCCTTGCTCGATTCGTCGTCGGGATGCGCGTGGACGGCCATGAGGCGCAGGGGCTGGGGCACCCCGCTAGTCTCCCAAGTGATCGCGCGCGACGCGACGGGAGGTGCCCTGCGTCGGGAGGTGCCATGAGCAGTGCCATCGACGGTCGCAGCCTGCCCCCCGATCTGCAGGCACGCTACGGCGTGGGGCGCCGGTCCTGGCTCCCGGCTGTGGCCGCCGGGATCGCAGCAGCGGCCTTCATCGCCGCCCTGGCCTTCGTGACATACAACCTCGTCTCACCCAGGGTCACCTACAAGCTGCTGGCCTGGAACGACGTCGCGGCGGACCGCGTCGACGTGACCTTCGATGTGCGCCGGTCGGAGGAGTGGGATGTCTACTGCGTGGTGCGCGCCCAGGACGAGTCACGGATTGATGTCGGCTACGCCGTGGTCGCCATCCCGCGGGGGACGTCGTACGAGCAGGTGACCTATCCCTTGCGCACCCTCGCCCCGGCGTTTGTCGTCGAGGTGCTCGCCTGCGCAGCCGGCGCGCCGCCCGAGCGCGTCGTGCCCCCTCAGTTCCCGCCCGGAGTGGTGCCGCCTGACCAGCCGTGGACCGCGCCCACCGGAGGCTGACCGCGTCGACGGGCCGTACCCTTGCCCGATGAGCACCGACATCACCTGGCTCACCCAGGAGGCCTACGACCGGCTCGAGCAGGAGCTCGACGAGCGGTCGGGCCCGCGTCGCTCCGAGATCACCAAGCGGATCGAGGCAGCGCGCGAGGAGGGCGACCTCAAGGAGAACGGCGGCTACCACGCCGCCAAGGAGGAGCAGGGCAAGAACGAAGCCCGTATCCGCCAACTTAAGCAGCTCCTGGAGAACTCACGTGTCGGTGCGCCCGAGGCCGAGCACGACGAGGTCGCACCGGGCAAGGTCGTCACCGTGCGTTTCGTCGACTTCGGCGACGAGGAGACCTTCCTCCTCGGCTCGCGCGAGGAGGCGGCGCACGCCTCGGTCGAGGTCTACTCCCCCACGTCACCCCTGGGCCAGGCTGTGCTGGGCGCGCGCATCGGCGACACGGTCGTCTACGAGCTCGCCAACGGCAAGCAGGTCACGGTCGAGATCGTCGCCGCGCAGCCGTACGCCGGCTAGTTCACCGCGAAGAAGACATTGGCCCTGCGATTGAACAGCAGGGCGAGGATGATGATCTCGAGGATGACCTGGACCAGGCCGAAGACGCGCAGGTCAGCGACGAAGATCAGGTGATAGAGCCCGGTCAGCAGGCCGAGAAAGCTGATGAAGCCGATGACCAACCGCGCGAAGTTGTTGCCGTTGAAGATGCCCTTTGCCAGGAGCAGATAGATCAGCCCGAGCACCAGCAGCAGGATCAAGGTGATGAGGGTCGCCCCCACGCGCATGTCTGCGTCGAACAAGCCCGCGACCGCGCCGATGATCGAGCCCACGGCGAAGATGACGATGACGACCCCGACAAGGGTCACGCTGGCAGGGCGGGCGATGGCGCTCATGTGAACTCCTTACCTGGGCCTTTCTGGTCCGGCCAGGATAGGGCTAGCGGCTGGTCGAGGTGCGGTAGCGACGCACCGCGAGGGGCGCGAAGATCGCGATGAGCACCGCGCACGAGATCAGGGTGTAGGCGATCGGGTTCTGCTGCGGCCAGGCATCGCCCACGATCCCGGTCGGGTTGCCGAAGAGCTCACGCGTGGAGAGCACCAGCGAGGAGATCGGGTTCCACTGCGCGATCGGCTGCAGCCACGACGGCATGGCCGTGATGGGGACGAAGGCGTTGGACAGGAAGGTCAGCGGGAAGAGCCACACGAGCCCCGCGGTCTGCGCCGTCTCCGGATTGGGCATGTAGAGACCGATCCACGAGCCGATCCAGGCGACGGTGTAGGCAAAGAACAGGAGCAGGAGGTAGGCGTAGACGGCGTTGAGGATGCCGTCATTGATGCGCCAGCCGATGAGCAGGCCGGTGATGCTCAGCACGAAGAGCACGAGGATCTGCCGGGTGGCATCGGCAAACGTGCGGCCGATCAGCACGCCGCCGGATGCCATGGGCAGCGAGCGGAAGCGGTCGATGATGCCACGCTTCATGTCCTCGGCCAGGCCTACCGTCGCTGCTGCGGATGCGAAGGCGACCGTCTGGCCGAAGATGCCCGGCATGAGGTATTGCCGGTAGACGCTGGCATCAGGTGCCGTGGTCGGATCGGCACCGGGGATCGGGATGGCGCCGCCGAAGACGAAGGCGAAGAGCAGCACGAAGATGACCGGCTGCACGATCGAGAAGAAGAGCAGCTCGGGGACGCGAATGGTCTGGATGAGATTGCGTCGCGCGACGACAAGGCCATCGTGGAGACCCCAGCCGATGATCGGCCGCGGGCGCGTGGGGACGGCGCTGCTCATGCCTGGTCCTCCTCTGCGGTGTGACCGGTGAGCGAGAGGAAGACGTCATCGAGCGTCGGCCGGCGCAGCGCCACATCGGCGATGCCCACGTGAGCGGCGTCCAGTGAGCGCACGGCGTCGACGAGGGTGAGGGATCCGCCCACCACGGGGGCCACGATCCGGTGATCGGCGCGGTCGACCGTGACCTCGCCGGTCGCCACGGAGCGCAACGCCTGGGCGGCCGCATCCATCTGCGCCGGATCGTCGACGACGATCTCGAGCCGGTCGCCTCCCACCTGGTCCTTGAGCGTGTCCGACGTGCCCTGGGCGATGACCCGCCCGTGATCGATGACGACGATCTCCTCCGCGAGCTGGTCTGCTTCTTCGAGGTACTGCGTCGTGAGCAGCACCGTGGTGCCATCGGCGACGAGATCCTTGATGACCTCCCACAGGTCAATGCGCGAGCGCGGATCGAGCCCGGTCGTCGGCTCATCGAGGAAGAGCACGCGCGGCTTGGCGATGAGGCTCGCCGCGAGGTCGAGTCGGCGGCGCATGCCGCCGGAGTAGGTGCGCAGCGAGCGGTCGGCGGCATCGGTGAGATCGAAGCGCGCGAGCAGCTCGTCGCTGCGCTCCTTCACGTACGCCGTCGGCAGGTGATAGAGGTCACCGAACATGCGGAGGTTCTCGCGGCCGGTGAGGTATTCATCGACGGCGGCGTACTGCCCCGTGAGCCCGATGATCCGGCGCACGGCGTTGGCCTTGCGGACCACGTCCAGTCCATCCACCTTGGCGGTGCCCGCGTCGGGCTTGAGGAGGGTCGTCAGGATGCGCACCGCGGTGGTCTTGCCGGCACCGTTGGGGCCGAGGAGGCCGTAGACGGTGCCCTCCGGGACGCTCAGGTCGAGCCCATCGAGAGCGACGACATCGCCGTACTTCTTGACGAGGCCGCGAGCCTCGATCATGTCTGACACGTCGCGAAGGCTACCCCGCGCCTACTGCACCTCGGTGATGCGGTATCCGCGCTGGCGCAGGTGATCGAGCAAATGCTCGCGGTGCTCGGCGCCGCGGGTCTCCAGATCGATCGTGATCTCGACCTCGTCGACGGCGAGCCGGGGATTGGTGCGCAGATGGGAGACATCGACCACGTTGGCATCGAGCGAGCCGATCTCCGTGAGGAGCCCCGCGAGCGACCCGGGCCGGTCCGGCACGTGGACGGTTAGCTGGCTGAAGCGGCCACCCGCCGTGAGTCCGTGCCGGATGACCCGCATCATGACCAGCGGATCGACGTTGCCCCCCGAGAGCACGGCCACGACGGGCGGCTCGAAGTCGGTGGGGTCGTCCATGATGGCCGCCACGGCGGCGGCGCCCCCGGGCTCCACCACCAGCTTGGATCGCTCGAGCAGTTGGAGCTGGGCCTTGGCGAGCATGTCCTCCGACACGACGCGGATATCGTCGACGTGCTTCTTGATGATGGCAAAGGGCACATCGCCCGGGCGGCCCACGGCGATCCCATCGGCCATGGTGCGCATGGTCTTCAGCGGCACGGGGTGACCGGCGAGGAGCGAGGGCGGGTACGCCGCCGCACCCGCTGCTTGCGCACCGATGACGCGCACATCAGGACGCAGCGTCGTGATCGCGAGCGCGACGCCCGCGAGCAGCCCACCTCCACCCGTGCACACGACGACCGTCCGCACGTCAGGCACCTGGTCGAGGATCTCCAGGCCCAGGGTGCCCTGGCCCGCGACGATGTCGCGGTGGTCGAAGGGCGAGATGAAGATCGCGCCCGTCGACTCAGCGAAGGCGCGCGCCTCGACGATCGCCTCGTCGAGCGTGGCACCGTGGAAAATGACCTCGGCACCGTAGTCGCGCGTGGCGATGACCTTGGGCATGCTGGCCGAGCGCGGCATGAAGATCGTCGAGGCGATGCCCAGCATGCTTGCAGCGAGTGCCACTCCCTGCGCGTGATTGCCGGCCGACGCAGCGACGACACCGGCCGCTCGCTCCGCGTCGCTGAGTTGGCTGAGCCGGTTGTATGCGCCGCGGATCTTGAAGGACCCGGCGCGCTGGAGATTTTCGGTCGCCAGGAACGCCGGACCGCCGACGCGGTCTGACAACCACCGGGCCGAGTGCACGGGCAGGCGGCGTACGACGCCGTCGAGCCGCGCGGCAGCGGCCTCGATGTCGGCCAGCGTCACCGTGTCGCTCACGGACGCATCCTGGCAGACGGTCGGCCCCGGCGAGCGTCGACGGGCGCGTGGGGCGAGACTGGCAGTGTGACCATCGCCGAGCCCGACAGCGCGACACTCGACAACACCCTTGACATCAAGGCGGCCGCGCGCCTGGCCCAGGAGCGCGTCTCCCACTCGGACGTGCCGATCCCCCGCGATCGCCGTCGCGATATCCCTCGGCCGCCCGGACCATCCCCCCTACGGGCGATGCGCGGCATGGCGGCGCCCGGCGCGGCGCCGGCGTTCATGGTCGATCTGGAGCGCACCTACCCGGTCATGGCGCACATGCGCCTCATGGGCGAGCACGCCTACGCCCTCACCGACCCCGCCGTCATCGTCGAGGTCTTCATCGAGCACGGCCGCCAGACCATGAAGGGGCGCGGACTCCAAGGCGCCAAGGCGGTACTCGGCAACGGCCTGCTCACGAGCGAGGGTGACGTGCACCTGCGCAACCGGAGACTCGTGCAGCCGGCCTTCCATCGCGATCGGATCGCGGCGTATGCCGCGGACATGGTCGCGCTGGCCGAGGCGCATGAGGCCTCCTGGTCCGAGGGACGCACCCTGGACATGCAGGCCGACATGGCGGCGCTCACGCTCGCCATCGTGGGTCGCACGCTCTTCGGCGTCGACCTGCGCGGTGATGCCCGCGAGGTGGGCGACGCGCTCGAGGCGCTGCTCAGCGGCATGGGCACACGACTGCTCCTCGGGCCGCAGGTGCTGCGCATCCCCACGCCCGCCAGGCGGCGAGCGCTCGAGGCGTCGGCGCGCATGGACGCGATGGTGCAGCGCATCATCGACGAGCATCGCGACATGGGCGACAACGGCGACATGCTCAGCATGCTGCTCGCCGCACAGGAGGATGGCATCGGCCTCGACGATGCCCAGGTGCGCGACGAGGCGATGACGCTCGTCATGGCCGGTCACGAGACCACCGCCATGACGCTCACGTGGACATGGCTCCTGTTGTCGCAGCATCCCGAGCGCGCGGAGTGGCTGCACGATGAACTCGATGCGGTGCTCGCCGGCCGCACGCCCACTATGGAAGACATGGCGTCGCTGCCGCGCACCCGCGCGGTCATCGCCGAGGCGATCCGGCTCTATCCCCCGGCGTGGATCCAGGGCCGGCGCCTGCTTGCCGACGTCGAGGTCGCCGGCTGGACGGTCCCTGCGGGCGCGCTCACCTTCGCGAGCCAGTTCGCGCTGCATCGCAGCCCGCGCTGGTGGGAGTCCTCGCTCGCCTTCCGGCCGCAGCGCTGGATCGACGCCGACGGTGCCTTCAGCGAGGACGCCCCCGGCCAGCCGCGCGGTGCGTGGTTCCCCTTCGGCTGGGGCAATCGGCGCTGCATCGGCGAGCAGTTCGCCTGGACCGAGGCCACCCTCGTGCTCGCGTCACTAGCGCAGCGCTGGGCACCCGAACTCGTGCCGGGCACCGACATTCAGCCGATGCCTGCGGTGACGCTGCGCACCCGCGCGGGGATGCCGATGGTGCTGCGCCGCCGCTAGGCCGACAGCCCCGGGCCCTTGGACGCGATTCCCTTGGCGCTCGTGGTGCGCGCCCGATCGGCCGCCTCGCGGCCGGCCCGCGATGCGTGACCGCCCCGCCGGCTCACGCCGCCGGAGTAGCCGCTCCATCGACCCCGCGCGGTCGACGCCTGGCGATAGAAGGTCCGCACCTCGGTCTCCTTGCCCCGCAGGACGAGTGCGCCCGTGGTGGCGACGGCTGTCCCGCCGGGCACCTCCGCGGGGATCTCGACGCGCTGCCGCTCGGCCTCGGCGATGACCTCATCGCGCGCCTGTCGAAGCCGATCGCCTATCCGGTCGATGAAGGCGCGATAGAACGCCGCTCGCGCTGTCTGCGCTGTGTGATCCTTGCGCCAGCCATCACGCGAGATGTAGGTGTCGCCCTTCCACCGCCCCGCCGCGAGCCAGATGGTCGCGGACGATGTCATCTGCGTGGCGAGTGACCCGAAGAGTGCCTCCGCGAGCTCGATGTCGCTCGGCATGCCGTAGGCGATGACGTAGGTGGAGTTGTGTGCGATGTCGACCTGCAGGGAGTTGCACTGGCCGACGGTGACGAAGAGGCTCACCAGGTGGGTGTTGGCACGCTTGCCGCGCTCGCCGATGGTGATGGTCACGCTCACGGGCTGCTCGCGCGCCTCGCGGCGAGCGGTGAGCGCTCGAGCGACTGCGAGATCGACGCTGGCCTGGGTCGCGAGCGACTGGGCCTTGGCGAGATAGGCCTCGGCCTCGTGGGGGTTGTCACTGCGCTCGGCCTTGGCCAGCAGCGCCGCGATGCGGTCAAGGTGACTCATCGCGCCTGCCCCGGCGGGGCGGCCGAGCCGGCCCTGACGGGCCGCTCCGCCACGGGGATGCCCGCACCGTCGAAGGCCGCGCGCAGCAGCAGGGCGGCCTCGGGCCCGAGAACGACCTCGACCAGGAGCACCTCCTCGCCGCAGAACTCCGGCCCGTGGGCGGCCACGCCCGGGTGGGCATGGGCCACGAGGTGGTGGGTCAGTTCGTGCAGCACCACCGACTCGCGCGCGGCCCACCTCTCGCCCACGGCTCCCGCGAGGGGCAGTGCGATGACACCGTCGGAGTAGTGCGCGCGCCCGGTGCCCGCGCGCTCGCGCACGCGGACAGGTGGGACCGCGGGCCAGCGGGTGATGACCCCGATGAGCGACAGCACGTCGTCGACGTAGCGCTGCACGGAGGCAACGTCGGCGAAGCGCCGCTCCATGGGGACCTGCAGGGGGGAGCCGAAGAAGTCGATGGCGCCACCGCGCGCGAGTTGACGCGACCACTGCTCCTCCGCGGCGTACACAGCAGAGCGATGCGTGTCGCGCGGGCTCAGGGGACCCCGACGGCTCATGGGGTCACCGTAGGACGGCAGGGCAGGCCTGCGTCAACGCCGCGCGGCGACCTGTGGACAACCGCCCTGCGGCGGGTCACGCGGGCGGCTCGAGCAGCGTGCGCAGGCCCGCGTCGAAGACGTCAGCGTCGACCCCCTGGCTGGCATCGTCGGGTCGGCGTACCTCCGTCGCCACCTCCGGGAGAGCGACGCGGTCGACGATGAGCAGGACCGCCGTGAAGCCGTGCAGGTGATTGGCACCGCCCACCGGGCCGATCTCCCCCGCGGCGAAGAATCCGCCGACCGCAGGGGCGCGCAGGCCGGCGCGCACGATGGACGCATCGTGGTCAGGCGAGGTGAACATCGCGGCACCGCGGCCATTGCAGGTGAAGAGATAGGCCCCGGCACAGCCCGACTGCCCCTCGCCCGCGTTGACAATCGCCATCACGCCGCGCAGGTCTGCGTCGGCGGAGTCGGCGTCACGCAGGTGCAACCTCACGACAGACCCCAGGGGTACGTCGTCTCCGACGGTCACGGCACCGGTCGCCGTGTCGGCGCCGAGAATGCCTCGGATGACGTAGTCGGCTGCGTGCGCGCCGTCGATCCGGTCATCGCGGGCGATGCCGACATGCAGACCGCGGACGGCGAGGGCCTGATCGGGTTCGTCGAGCCCGGCGACGACCTCTCGAATCCGCTCGAGTGCCGGGCGGCCCGCGAGCTCGCCCATCGTCGTGCCCGCCGACGCCGTCACCGTCATGGCGTCGCCGATAGGCCGACAGCCCTGGCTCACGACGACGCGCAACGACGCGGCCTCATCGAGCACGACACCCACGCCACCGTTGTCAAACACCGCCCCATCGAGGAGGAGACGCGAGTCTCCGCGGCGGGCACCGCCGGAGACGAGGCCGCCGACGACGGGAAGGGGACCATCGACGCGCGCGAAGGCCGCCACGACCTCGTCGGCGGGGAGCGTCCACGGATCGGCCAGGAGGATCGCGAGCCGGTCGTCGTCGTGGAGCTCGGGCAATCCGGTGAGCGCGAGGCCGCCGTGCGGGGCCGGCACGGTCGCCAGCCGGAATCCGCGCGGTCGCGCACCGGGCAGATGAGCGAGCCACACCGAGATGGCCGGCTCCATCTCGACGGAAGCATCGCCACCGATGACCCCGTGCGCGTTGGAGCCCACGACGACGCAGTCGGGCCACTCCTCCGTGATCAGCGCGGCAGCATGCGCCAGCGCACGACCCGCGGCCAGTGGCTCGCCCGGGGCACTGACCTCGACGATCGCGAGCGTCGCGGGGGTGGCCAGCTCGTCGAGGGCCGCACGGACGGCATCGGGCACCGAGGTCTCCAGGCCGCGACGCAGGGCCGTCGCACACCGAGCCTCGTCGGATCGGGCCTCGCTCGGACCTCCGGGCGCCATGTCCCCCATCCTGACGTACCGTCGTCGCATGACCCGCCTTGCGCCCCCTGTCCCCGCAGACCTGCCCCGCACGCTCGGGGCACTGCGCGCGAGCGGCTACGAGCCGCGCACGGTCAAGGAGGAGATGCGCGCCAACCTCGTCGCGCGCCTGGCAGCAGGCGAGCCCACCTTCCCGGGCATCGTCGGATTCGACGACACGGTGATCCCCCAGGTGGAGCGTGCCCTTCTTGCCGGCCACGACATCGTGCTTCTCGGCGAGCGCGGCCAGGGCAAGACACGACTGATCCGCACGCTCGTCACGCTGCTCGACGAGTGGATCCCCGTGGTCGAGGGCTCGGAGGTCAACGACGACCCGATGGCCCCGGTGAGCGCCTACGGTCGCCGCATCGTCACTGAGCAGGGCGATGACACTCCTGTGACATGGCGGCATCGCAGTGAACGGTACGGTGAGAAGCTCGCCACGCCCGACACGTCGGTGGGCGACCTCATCGGCGACGTCGATCCAGTGAAGGTGGCCGAGGGCCGCACGCTCGGCGATCCGGAGACCATCCACTTCGGCCTCGTGCCGCGCACCAACCGCGGCATCTTCGCCATCAACGAGCTGCCCGACCTCGCCGAGCGCATCCAGGTGGCGCTGCTCAATGTGCTCGAGGAGCGCGACATCCAGGTGCGCGGCTACACCCTGCGCCTGCCGCTTGACCTGCTCGTCGTGGCGAGCGCCAACCCCGAGGACTACACCAATCGCGGCCGCATCATCACCCCGATGAAGGACCGCTTCGGCGCCGAGGTCACCACCCACTACCCGTACGACGTACACCACGAGATCGGCCTGATTGCCCAGGAGGCTGACCTTGTCGCCATCGTGCCGATGCATCTGCTCGAGGTGATCGCGCGCTTCACGCGCCTGGTGCGCGAGTCCGGTGCCGTCGATCAGCGCAGCGGTGTCTCGGCGCGATTTGCGATTGCCGCCGCCGAGGCACTCGCGGGTGCAGCGCTGCGCCGTGCCGCCATCACGGCCGACGAGCCGGTCGCGCGCGTCGGCGATCTCGCCGGTGTCGTGCCGACGTTGCGCGGCAAGGTGGAGTTCGAGGTGAGCGAGGAGGGGCGCGAGGAGGAGGTGCTGCAACACCTCGCGCGCAAGGCCGTCGCCGAGACCTACCGGCGGCACCTCGGCGGAGTCGACCTCACCGCGCTTGTGACCCTGCTCGACGAGGGCGGCACGATCGAGGCGGGCGATCTCGTCACCGCGACCGGTCTGCTCGATGCCGCGGGCGCGTGGGAGGGTCTGGGCCGGCTCATCGCTGCAACCGAGGGCCCCGACGTCGAGCCGACACCCGGCATCGCGGCCGCCTGCGTGGAGCTGGCACTCGAGGGACTGTGGCTGACCCGACGCATCGACAAGGATGAGTCCGACGGACGCGTGCGCTACGCCACGACAATGTCGGAGGAGTAGTGCGCTACCGCTACGGCGCCTTCCACGGGGGGCCCGACCCCCTGGCCGAGCCCGTGGATGCGGGCGCGGCCGTGGACGAGCTGGCCGACCGCATCCTCGACGGGTCATCGGTGCGCGATGCCCTGCGCGACATGATGCGCCGGGGCATGGAGGGTGCGCGAGGCCTCGACGACCTGCGCCGGCGACTGCAGCAGCGCCGCCGCGAGTTGGCGAAGTCCGGCCGCCTGGACGGCCTGCTCGAGAAGGTGCGCGAGAAGCTCGACGAGGCACTCGAGCACGAGCGCAGCGCCCTCTTCCCCGATCCGTCGGATGACGCGCGCTTCCGCGAGGCCTCGCTCGACATGCTGCCCGACGACACCTCGCGCGCGGTGCGCGAGCTCGCCGACTACGACTGGCGTTCGCCCGAGGGTCGGGCGGCGTACGACGAGATCCGCGAGATGTTGCGCCGCGACGTGCTGGACCAGCAGTTCAAGGACCTCACGCGCGGACTGCAATCGACGCCGACGCCGGAGGCGCAGCAGGCGCTGAAGGACATGCTCGCCGACCTCAACTCGATGCTCGACAAGCACCGTCGCGGCGAGGACGTGAGCGAGGACTTCGAGCAGTTCATGGACAGGCACGGGGACTTCTTCCCCGACCGGCCCGAGAGCTTCGAGCAGTTGCTCGACGACCTCGCGCGGCGTGCGGCCGCCATGCAGCGCATGCTCGACTCGATGACACCCGAGCAGCGCGAGGAGCTCGCGGGTCTCATGGAGCAGGCCTGGCAGGACCTCGACCTCGCCGCGGAGATGGCGCAGTTGCAGGACCACCTGCGCGCCCTGCGCCCCGACTTGCCCTGGCAGGGGCGGCAGCGCATGCAGGGTGAGCGCGGACTCGGCCTGCCCGATGCGACCGAGGCACTCGCGGAGATGGCCGATCTCGAGGCCCTCGAGTCGCAGCTGTCGCAGGACTACCCGGGCGCGACGCTCGACGACGTCGATGTCGAGGCGGTCGAACGCGCGCTCGGACGCCAGGCCGTGGATGACATCGAGCGACTGCGTGAGATCGAGCGCCAGTTGCGCGAGCAGGGCTACCTCACCGAGCGCTCCGAGCTCAGCCCCAAGGCCGTGCGGCGCATCGGGCGCACGGCACTGCGTCGCGTCTTCGCTGACCTCGGCGCAGGACCGCGCGGTGATCACGAGATCCACGACGCGGGCGCGGCCGGTGAGTTCACCGGCCAGTCACGCCCGTGGGAGTTCGGCGACGAGCAGCCCCTCGACGTCGTGCGCACGGTCGGCAATTCCGTGCGCCGCCGGCTTTCAGACGGCTCGAGCGGACTGCGCGCCGAGGACTTCGAGGTGCGTGAGACCGAGACGCGCACGCGCGCGGCGGTCGCGCTGCTCGTGGATCAGTCGTTCTCCATGGTGATGAATGACACGTGGCGCGCTGCCAAGACGACCGCGATGGCACTCCAGGCTCTCGCGGCGTCGGCGTACCCGCTCGACGCACTGCAGATCATCACCTTCGCCAACCTTGCCCGGACGGTGACGCCCGAGGAGCTGCCCGATCTAGCGGCAAGCGACATCCAGGGCACGAACCTCCACCACGCCCTCATGCTGGCCGGGCGCTTCCTCGACCGGCACCGCGATGCCGAGCCCGTGTGCCTGGTCGTCACCGACGGCGAGCCCACCGCGCACCTGCTGCCGAGCCCATCTCCCACGGGTGCCCCCGACTGGTGGTTCATGTGGCCCCCGGATCGCGAGACGATCGAGCTCACCGTCGCCGAGGTCGACCGGCTCACCCGGCGCGGCGTGCCCATCTCGTGGTTCCGCCTCGGCGACGACCCGCGACTGGAGCGCTTCCTCGACGCGATGGCCCGGCGCAATGGCGGTCGCGTCTTCGCGGCCGACGGCGACCGGCTGGGCGACTACGTCGTCACCGACTACGTCCGCGCACGCAAGGGCCGGCGCCGCAGCGCGTAGCAGGCCGATGGGGCGGCTCAGCCGCCCTGGGCCGGCTCAGCCGCTCCTGACGACCCCGCGTAGGGTCGTCGATCGTGCGTCGTTGGATCCCGCTGCTGCGTGATCTGCCCGTCGAGGTCAGTGTCCTCGCCTCGATCGCCTTCTTCGTCGCCCTCGGCTTCGGCATCGTCATCCCGTCGATCCCGATCTTCGCCGACTCCTTCGGGGTCTCAGCCCTCGCCGCCTCCGCGGTGGTGTCGGCCT
>VGBQ01000038.1 GCA_016870425.1 Actinomycetota bacterium
CGGAGCGGCTCGCCGCCCTCTATCGCATCGCCGCCGATCACGGGACGTTCGTCAACCTCGACATGGAGGAGCATCGCGACCTCGACCTGTCGGTCGAGGCCTTCATCCAGGTTCTCGACCAGCCGGAGTTTCACCACATGCCGGCGGGCATCGTCCTGCAGGCCTACATCCCCGACTCGCATGCCGCACTCGATCGACTGGTCGCCTGGGCCAACGATCGCCACGCGGCGGGTCGGGCGCCCATCAAGATCCGCCTGGTCAAGGGCGCCAACCTCGCGATGGAGCAGGTCGAAGCAGAGTTGCACGACTGGCCCCAGGCTCCCTACTACTCCAAGGCCGATGTGGACGCGTCCTACAAGCGGATGCTCGACACCGCGATCCGCGACGCCGACCCCGGTGCTGTGCGACTAGGCATCGCCTCGCACAACCTCTTCGACGTCGCATGGGCACTCACCGTGCGCGACTCACTCGATGATCCGACAAGGATCGAGATCGAGATGCTCGAAGGCATGGCGCCCGCGCAGGCGCGCGCAGTGCGCGACGCGGCCGGGTCGCTCCTTCTCTACGCGCCCGTCGTGGAGAAGGCCGATCGCGAGGCATCGATTGCCTATCTCTCACGCCGTCTCGACGAGAACTCCGGCCCGGAGAACTTCCTGCGCTCGCTCTTCGATCTCACGCCCGACTCCCCCGCCTGGCAGCGCGAGCTCGAGCGCTTCCGCACCTCGCTCGAGCGCCAGGACGCGATCGAGGTCACCAGCCACCGCGACCAGGACCGGCGCACCGAGCAGCTCACCTTCACCGCCGACGGCAGCTTCACCAATGTCGCTGACACCGACTTCACGACACCCGGCAATCGCGCCTGGGCCGAGTCGATCCTCGCGATGCCCGAGCCAGCTGAGCCCGCGCTCACGACGACTGTCGCCGCGGTGGATGACGCGCTCGAGCGCGCACGCGCGGCCCAGGAACGCTGGGCACAGACCACGTGGCAGGAGCGGCGCGAGGTCCTTGCCCGCGTGGCCGAGGTCATGGCCTCCCATCGCGCCGAGACGCTCGCCGCCATGGCGATCACCACCGGCAAGACCCTGCGCGAGGGCGATCCTGAGGTGAGCGAGGCGATTGACTTTACGACGTACGCCGCGCATCTCACTCTCGATCACGAGCGACTCGAAGGCTCGCTCACGTGGCAGCCGCACGAGGTCGTCCTCGTCGCGGGACCGTGGAACTTCCCCTACGCGATCCCCGCATCCGGGATCGTGCACGCACTCGCCGCGGGCAGCGCGGCAATCCTCAAGCCCGCGCCCGAGGCGCGCGCGGTCGGAGCGCTCCTGGTCAGCCAGCTGCACAAGGCGGGTGTCGATCCCGATCTCGTGCAACTCGTGGCGACCCCCGACGACGAGGTCGGCCAGCACCTGGTGACACACACCGGAGTGAGCGAGGTCGTCCTCACCGGCTCCTTGGCCACCGCTGATCTCTTCCTCGGGTGGCGTCCCGACCTGCGCCTGCGCGCAGAGACCAGTGGCAAGAACTCCCTCATCATCACGGCAGCCGCCGACATCGATCTCGCCATCAAGGACCTCGTGAAGTCGGCATTTGGCCACGCCGGCCAGAAGTGCTCCGCGGCGTCGCTGGCCATCGTCGAGGCGAGCGTGTACGACGATCCGAGCTTCCGGCGTCGGCTCGCCGACACGGTGCGCTCCTTGCGCGTCGGCTGGGCCGAGGATGTGGCGACGACCGTGGGCCCCGTCATCAACCCGCCCAGCGGCCCACTGGCGCGCGCGCTCACCCAGGTCGGCCCGGGCGAGAGCTGGCTCGTCGAGCCGCGGCAGTTGGACGAGGAGGGCCGGCTGTGGTCACCAGGTGTCATCTGGGGAGTGCAGCCCGGATCGTGGTTCCACCTCACCGAGTGCTTCGGGCCCGTGCTCGGCGTCATGCGCGCGCGCGACCTCGATGACGCCATCGTGATCCAGAACTCCCCGGAATACGGGCTCACCGGCGGCCTGCACAGCCTCGACCCCAAGGAGATCGACACCTGGCTCGAGCGAGTGCAGGTCGGCAATGCCTACGTCAACCGCCACATCACCGGCGCCATCGTGCAGCGACAGCCCTTCGGCGGGTGGAAGCGCTCCAGCATCGGTGGGGGTGCCAAGCCAGGAGGACCCAGCCACCTGCATTCCTACGGCACATGGACGACGGGGGAGCTCAATGTCGATAGGGCCCGCTCCGAGTTTGCCCGTGCATGGACGACACGCTTCGGAATCGACACCGACGCGACCGGTCTGCGCTGCGAGAGCAACGTCCTACGCCATCACCGGCTCGAAGGAGTGATCGTCCGCGGCCAGACGTCGGGGGCGGCGTACGACGTGCTCACCCTCGCCGCGCACACCACCGGCACTCCGGTCATGTGGTCGGATCCGCTGGATGAGACCGACGAGCAACTTGCCACTCGACTCCCGGGCCTGGGAGCCGAGCGACTGCGCCTGCTCGCCGATGCGTCACCCGGACTCCTCGCCGCTGCACACGACGCCGGCATTGCCGTGGATCGTCAACCCGTCACCGACGCGGGCGAGGTCGAACTCCCCCGGTGGCTCAAGGAACAGGCGATCTCGGTCACCCGGCACCGCCACGGGCGCCTGCTGCGCTAGCGCCCGCTGCTGCCCGCGAGCCTCTTCGCCATCTGATCGACTTCGCTCAGCAGGGATCCGCCCAGGAGCAGCGCACCCGTGTCGTCCAACCCCTTGAGTTCGGCCACTGAGCGGCTGCGCTCCTCCTCGACCACTTCCAATGCCGCCAGCACGCCCGTCGCCGGGTCTCCATCGACGATGGCCCGCTCCAGGGAATCGGCATGCACCGACAGCGCCTCACCTGTCGAGGACAGCATCTGTCCGACTCCCTCGGGCAGACGCACCCCGCCCCGGGATGTGGCATCGAAGAGCCCGCGAGCGATCGAGTTGACGTGGTCACTGGTCTGCTGAAGGAGTGCGTGCTGCTCGACGATGGCCCGGCCCACAGCCCGCTCGCTCCCGACGCTGAAGCGACGACCCAGGCCCAACTCGTCGATCTCCTCTCCGAGATGCCGCGTCTCCACCGCCAGCGCCCGCGCCTCAGTCAACCACTCGGTCACCTGTCGGCGCGTGAGCCGCTCTCCGGAGACCTGGCCCATTGCCACAAGCAGCGATCCGAGGCGTCCACCGATCTCCGAGAGCCTCTCCGTGATGCGCTCCTCAGGGCGCTCCGGGTGAGCAACAAACGAAAAGACGAGCCCAATGGCGACGCCGAGCAAGGTGGCAACGATTCTCGTCACGATGACGTCGTCGGTCAGTGCCTCGCCCATGAAGTAGACAAAGAGGGCCGTCACCGGGATCTGGAGCGACCCCTCCGGGCCCAGACGCATGAGTCGGCCGATCACGAGGGATACGACGACCAGCACGCCTACGGTCCACACATGCAGGCCCCACCACTGATAGAGGGCGAAGGCCACCAGGAGTGCGACAGCCGTCGCCCCGACAAGTGACACCCCCGTGCGCAGCGAGCGATTGAGCGACAGGGCCACGGTGATCACTGCGCCGACAGCTGCCGGCACAGGGGCCGAGATGTCTAGCAGCAGGGCCGCCACCCAAGCCGTGCAGGCGGCAACCGCCGTGACGCCGATCAGCCAGGCAGTGGGCCAACTGTGCGCGGCCGCCCGCAGGACCCGCTGGGCCAGCGAGCCGTCACGCGAGCGACGCACAGCACCATCCAGCGCCCCCTGGATCGACCGCGAGATGTCGCGCACGAAGGTGCCCGGCGTACGCGCGGACGTGCGCATGACCTTGGGCGGAGTCGTGGCGAGCATGCTTCCAGGGTCCCCTTCTGACGACGGGCCGCCCGGCGCGACCCCCGCAGAAGGTGACGGGGCTCACCACCGCAGGGTTCCCCAGGCCTGCGAACTTTGGGCGGATAGTGCCCATAGACGGCCGAATCCGCCCAAAGTTCGCACCTGTTAGGAGACGGCACGACTCCCCTTGCGTGCCTACCGCACGACGCCCCTTGCGTGCCTACGGCACGACGCCCCTTGCGTGCCTACGGCACGACGCCCCTTGCGTGCCTACGGCACGACCAGCACGGGCACATGTGCTCGATCAACGAGTTTGGGGGCGACAGCGCCGAAGAGCGCAGCACGGATCCGGCCCGATTGACCGTATCCGACGACGAGCATCCGAGGGTTGCGCTCCTCCATGACGGTCTCCAGCGCCCCGACCGGGTCAGCATCGACCAGGATCGCTTCGGCCTCTACGCCCGCGTCCCGAGCCAGCATCACCGCTTCGTTGACCGCTGGCGCAAGCTCCTCGACGATCGCTTCCTCGGTGACGTCGTACTCCTCACCCATGCCTCCCGCCGGTGCTACGCCGCAGACAATGAGCAGGCTCTCCTCAAGGTCACGTGCAAGGGCGATGGCCGCGCGCAAAGCGTGACGCGCGCTCTCACCACCGTCGAAGCCCACCGCGAGACTCACCGCTCATCTCCTCCCTCGGACACGGGCACCAGGTCGGGGTCGACCACGCTCGGCCGCTCCTTCCAGAACGCCGTATCGACGATACGCGAGGTCACCATGAAGACCAGTCCGAGGACAAAGAGGAAGATGCCGATGACCAGCGGCGGTCCCAGGCCGAACCACGACACCCCACCGTAGGAGTTCTCAGGATTCGACATCTCGATGACCGAGAGCACAAGCAGCCAGAAGAGCAGGATCGCCCCCACGACCGGTCCCAGCCCGATGAGCACGAAGGCCTTGACGCTCTTAAAGAGCAGCCTGCGGTAGTAGATCGCACATGCCAGGCCCGTGAGCGAGTAGTAGAAGGCAATGAGCAGGGACAGCGCCGTGAGTGAGTCGAAGAGCGCGTTCTTGCTGATGATGCTGACGACGACGTACCAGACGATGGCGATGATCGCGACCCACCAGGTCGAGACCGCCGGTGTGCGATGGCGGGCTGAGATCCGCCCGAAGTACGCCGGGATGGCCGCGCGCCGGGCCATCGACAATGCCGTCCGAGACGCTGGGATGATCGTCGTCTGCGTCGATGCCACCGCCGAAATCGCCACGGCCAGCAGGACGATCCAGCCCCAGCCACCCAGGGCCTGCTGCGCGATCAACGCAAAGACCATCTCCTCGTCTCCGGCGTTGTTGGCGAGGAATGTCGGCCCCACGAGCATGAGCACGGCGACTGCCACGCCCACGTACGTCGCGAGCAGGATCAGCGTGGAGAGGATGGCTGCGCGCCCCGGGGTCCCTGCAGAGTCCGTCGTCTCCTCATTGAGGTTCACCGCCGACTCCCAGCCCCAGTAGGCGAAGACCCCCAGCAGCAGTGCGGACGTGAGCGCAGCGATGCCCGCCGCAAAGGGATTGATCCACTCCAGGCTCGGTGACACGGCGCCGGGGAGGCCTTGACCCGTGGCCCCCTGATAGATCGCGACGACGGCGAAGACGATGAGCGCAGCCACCTGTGCGATGTTCAACACGGTCTGCAGTCGTCCCGAGAGCTCGGTGCCGATCACGCAGATCCACGTCATCAGGATGATGAGGGCGATGGCCAAGACCATGACGACCGTGTCGTTGGATGCCAGGTTGTCCTGCCCGAACATCAAGAGCGTGAAGCGCACACCCACGTCTGCCAGTGAACCCACGACGAGGACACCGGTCATGGCGATCGCCCAGCCACCCATCCAGCCACACCACGGTCCCATGGCCCGCGTCACCCAGGAGAACGTCGTCCCGCAGTCGGGATCGACGCGATTGAGGTAGTAGAACGCGCTGGCAATCAGAAGCATCGGGACGAAGGACGCAAGCATCGCGCCCGGGGCAGCGACACCCACGAGGACGACGACCGGGCCGATGACGGCGGCGAGGGAGTACGCCGGGGACGTGGCATTGAGACCGATGGACACCGCGTCGACGAAGCCGATCGCGTTGGCCTGAAGACCCGGCTGGACCTCAGGCGTGGTGCGTGCGTCGTCCCCCACGACCCCAGTTAACGCCCCGGGAGTGCACCTGTCCGGCGAATGCCGTCATACCCTGCGCACATGCGCGCCGTTGTCTACGACTCCTTGGGCGGTCCCCTGCGCCTCACCACCCTCGACGATCCGGTGGCCCCCGCCGACGGAGTCGTCCTGCGTGTGGAGGCCGCCGGCCTATGCCGCAGCGACTGGCATGCCTGGCACGGCCACGACAACGTTTCGGCCTTCCCCCACGTGCCGGGGCATGAATTCGCCGGCACGATCGCCGCGGTCGGACCCGAGGTGACGCGCTGGAGAGTGGGCGACCGCGTGGCGGTGCCCTTCGTCTGCGCGTGCGGGCGTTGCCTGGTCTGCGAATCCGGCAATCACCAGGTGTGCCCGCACCAGTGGCAGCCCGGCTTCGACGGCTGGGGCGGCTTCGCAGAGTACGTCGCACTGCCGGTTGCCGACGTCAACCTCGTGCGTCTTCCCCCGGGAATCGGCTTCGACGTCGCCGCTTCGCTGGGCTGCCGCGTCGCTACGGCGTACCGCGCCGTCGCCACGATGGGCCGGGTGACGGCAGGCGACGAGGTCACCGTCCACGGCGCCGGCGGCGTAGGACTGGCTGCCTTGGCGATCGCGCGCGCCCTCGGAGCGCGCGTCACGGTGATCGATCCCTCGCCTGCCGCACGCGAGGCTGCCATCCGCCTCGGCGCAGCCACGGCGCTCGAGCCCTCACCGCACCTGGTCGAGATGATCCGCGAGGCGACATCAGGCGGCCCGCATGTGTCCATCGAGGCCATCGGTGACAGCACCGCGTGCCACCGGTCGATCACGAGCCTGCGTCCCCGCGGCCGCCACGTGCAGGTGGGCCTGCTGCCGCCGGGAGAGTCAGCACAGTCGTCTCTCCCGGGCTATCCCGTGCCCATGCACACGGTGATCTCGCGCGAGCTCGAGGTGCTCGGCAGCCACGGACTCGCCGCTCACGACTACCCGGAGTTGCTCGATCTCGTCAGCAGCGGACGTCTGCGCCCCGACCACCTGGTGACGCGGACGATCTCACTGGACGAGGTGCCCGCGGCCTTCGCGCTCATCGGCACTTCTGAGCAGCCCCCCGGGGTCACCCTCATCCACCCGGGCTGACCTCACCCTCCATCGGTGGAGCAGTTAGCGGGGCCAGTGGGCGAGGGTGTCGAGGTACATATCGCGCACGCGCTCCACCTCGTGATCGATGTCATCGCGCTGCCAGCCGTCCGTCGGCACCGGCGGGAGTACGGCAACGTCGAGGGTGCCGGACGAGATCAGGACCCCGTGCGAGGGCATGAGTTCACCGGCATTGCGGATGACGACAGGCACGAGCGGCACACCTGCCTGCATGGCGACGTGGAAGGCCCCCTTCTTGAAGCGGCCCAGACGCGGCGTCGCCGACCTCGTGCCCTCCGGCGCCATGGCGAGCGACCGACCGTGACGCAGCGCCTCGACAGCAGGCTCGAGCGCCTTCCTGGCCTCAGCGGTATTCGCTCGGTCGATGAACGCCACGTCAGCGAGCCAGCCCAGAGGGGCGAACATCGGATCGGTCTTGAGTTCCTTCTTGGCAACGCCCGTGAAGTCGCTACGCAGCAGAGCAGCCATGATGATCACGTCGAGCTGGCTCTGGTGATTGAAGATGAAGACCGCGGGCCGCGCCGCCCACAGATTCTCGGCACCGCGCACGTCCATCGTGATGCCCGCGGCCGCCAGCGCGAGCTCGGATCCCACGGAAGCAGTGATCTCCACCGCTGTACGCCGATCCCGATTGACCAGGCCGAGCCCCAGGCCGGCGGCGAGACCAGCCGCGACCCCGGTGTAGGCCGCGAGCGACCGGACCACGAGTTCGGGTGTGAGGTGCTGAGGTCGGGTGAGTCGCGCCGTCGGCCAATTGCGCTCGGCGGCGGCCGTGGCAAGTCCGTCAGCGGGATTCAGCGGCCTGGGGTTGCCCACCGTCGCCAGGTAGGGGAGATCCTCAGCGCCATTGCCGTAGGCAAATGATCGAGTGAGGTCGATGCCCCGTGCGTCGGCGAAGTCACGCACGGCCTGTGCCTTGGCATCGCCCCACAGAATCGGCCCGTCGACAAACCCGGTGAGCACGCCGTCGCGCACCTCCATGCGGGTGCAGAGGATGTCGTCGATGCCCAGGTCTCTCGCGGCCGCCTCGACCTGGAATGTGAGAGCGGACGAGGCGATGACGACGGTGTGACCGCGAGCCTGGTGCGCTGCCACGAGCATCCGAGCCTCGGGGTAGATCATCTGCGCGATGTTCTTGCGAAAGAGGCGCTCGCCCATCTTGTCGATCTCCTCGGATGAGCGTCCGGCGAGGGCACCCACTCCGATCTCGACGAGCCGATGCACGTCCCGGCCACGGACCTCGACGTTGACGCTCTCCACAAGCGAGCTCAGCAGCTCGTTGGTGCCTACGTCTCGCGCGAGGAGTCGGTCCTTGAAGTAGGCAACGGCGGAGTAGCCGTCGATCAGCGTGCCGTCGAAGTCGAAGAATGCCGCGATGTCCGGTCCCTCGGGTGAGGTCTCGATCTCGGCCACGAGTGCGTCGATGTCGGGCACGGTCACCGCCTCCGCATGATCCGCGAGATGGTGCGGCGGCCATCACCCTCGATCTGGGCCATCGCCGCTCGCCGGACGACTCCGATGCGCTCGACTGCGGCGCGCAACTCGTCGCGGAAGGCCTCGCGCTGCTCGCGCAAGGCCTCTCCGCCGACGCCCAGCAGGCCCCGGTTGTCGGCCAGTTTGAGGGCTCCCTGCATGAGGTCGCGCGAGATGGATTCGGGGCTGTGCAAGCGGTGCATGAGCCAATCCTGCTTGGCGATGCCCAGGCACTCCTGCACCAGGGCGTCGCGATCGACAGGAGCTGCCGGCTCGCGGTCGGCCAAGCGTGAGGCCACGACGAGATAGGCCTCGAGGAACGGCCCGATGATGCGATGGGAGACATAGAGGTGGGTCTGGTCCAGGGCCTTGAGCACGCCCTCGTGATCAAGGCCCTCGCCATCCCAGCCCGGTCGCGCCAGATTGATCTCAGCGCGCATGTCCTCTGCGAACTCCCTCTTGCGAGGGAAGAAGAACTCGAACTTCAGCAGATCGCGCAGCTGAAGTGCCGCCGACCACGTGGCGTCGACGACGTCACCTCCCGACTCGGCTGCGGCAAGGAGGGAGTTCTCGGCGATGGCGCGGTAGACAAACCAGTGGGCGAGAGTGTTGCGGTAGAAGGCGGCCTCGTGATAGCGATCCGGGGCCACGGCGAAGACCGGCTCCAGGCCACCGTCGTAGACCTCGACGACGCCTTCGCTCTGGAGCGTGCGCAGGGCCTGGCGCAGGCCATCGGGCCGCGCGAGATCGATATCGGACGTCAGCGGGAGGTGCCGCTCTCGGACGTAGGTCAGGAGCGGATCTAGTACGTCGAGCAACTCCCCCAGGGTCAGCGCACGACCTTCGTTGTCGAGCAGGGCAAAGGTGATGAGCGCTGACGGCGTGATCGGCGTCGCGGCGTTGATCCTGTTGGCTATGTCGAAGGCCACGCGCGGCACGACGGTGGCGGGGTCGTCCGATCCCGCACGCTCTCGGGCATCGTCCAGGCTCTCGAGCAAGGACAGCGGCTCACCGAAGCGCACGTGCACCTGACCCCGTCGCGTCGATTGGGCCCGGGCGAATCCATAGAGCCAGCGCAGGCTCTCGGGAGTCTTGCTCCCTCCAGTGTCCTCGTAGGAAATGGCCTCGACCTCGTGCTGCTGGTCGTAGACGATGGACACGGGGATGAAGTAGACGTCTTCGCCCGCGGGCGCCAGGGGATCGGCACAGTTCTCGACGAAGGCATCGATGAGGTAGCGCAGCACACCCATGCGCGGGGGTCGGAGCTTGCCCGTGCGCGTGCGACCACCCTCGAAATACCACTCCAGATTGGCACGCACCCTGAGCAGGCATCCGAGATAGAGCCGCATCATGGCCGGATAGACTGGGTCGTCGCGCGTGCTCCGGCGTATGAAAATCAGCCCCGCCCGCTTAGCGAGCACGGATGCCGGCCACTTTGCGAGATTCATGCCACCGAGCACGAAGTTGGGTGGGAATCCGTAGTTGACGAGCACGCGCCGCAGGACGAGCGGGTCGAGGTAGGACCGATGATTCGGCAGGAAGACCAGCGAGTGCTTCAAGCCGAGTTCGCGGATGTGACGCAGTTGCTCGGTCGAGGCGTCGATGGAGTAGGAGCGCGACAGCCATGCACCGAACCTGTCCCACGCTTGAGTGCTGCGCGGCTCGACCGTTGCGACCATCTCCTCGAGGCAGCGTCGAGCATCCGCCGAGACGTCCGGGAGCGTGCGTCCGGTCTCCTCAGACAGCGCAGCGACGCGCGCCGCGAACTCTGGCGACGCGACGATCGCGTCGACGGTCAACTCCATGGCCCTCCCGATCAGCGACCTAGGCTCTCCGGCGAGACCGGACCTAGACGACCTTGCTGATACCCGGGACTCCGTCGGTGACGATGATCCGCTTGTCCCGCCGCGGCTTGCCGTCGGCCACGCTGGACTTCACGAGGGCATTGGCAACGCGGTAGTCCGCCTGGGTCTGATTGCCCTGGATAGTGAGCAGGACGTAGCCGTTGTACTTGAAGTCGGCGTACCGGATCCACGGGGTGTTCGAGCGCACTCCGGGTGCGGCAACCGAGAGCAAGCCGTCGCCGAAGAACGTCGGCGACGAGATCGCTCCCGCGCAAATCTCGACACCCAACTTCTTGCCCTTCCAGTTCTTGACATCCGACGACATCTGGACCGGTGTCTTCGCCTTGCGTGGATCGGGCCACGACTCGAGCAGATCGAACGCGAGGTTGGTGTGGAAGTCGCCCGTCAGGATGATCGGATTGCGCACCTGACCGTCCTTGATCGCCTTCACCAGCCGCTCGCGCGCCACCCACGAGCCATCCCACGCGTCGTAGTTGAACAGGCCGTCCTTGATCAGCGCGATGGGCGAGGGGTCAGCGAAGGCGGCTGCCCCATTGATGCTGGAGACCACCGTCTGCTGGGCGATGAAGGTCCACTTGCTCATGGAGTCCGCAAGCTGCCCGGCCAGCCAGGCCTCCTGCTCAGCGCCGAGGATGGTGGCCTTGGGGTCGAACATCCCGGGTGTGAGTTTGCCGAAGTCGTTGGGAGTGTTGTTGCCGGGCTGATCGGTGCGGTACTGACGACCGTCGAGCAAGAGGAAGGTCGCCAGCGTCCCCCAGTCCACCCGACGGTAGATATCCATCTTCGCCGGCGCGGTGCCGGGAGCCGGGATGCGGATCGCGTGGTTCTCCCAGAAGGCCTGGAAGCCCGCTGCGCGCCTGGCCAGGAAACTCCCCTTGTCCTTCTGCCCATCGCCACCGCTCTTGGCCGCGGTGAAGTTGTTGTCGACCTCGTGGTCATCCCAGATGACCGAGTACGGCGCGGTCGCGTGCAGGCGCTGCAGAGACGGATCGCTGCGGTAGAGGGCATACTGGCGGCGATACTGCGCGAGCGTGAAGGGCTCGCCCTTCCACGGAATCACCCGGGTGCCGGACTTTTGACTATCTCGCATGTAGCCCTTGTCGCCGTACTCGTAGATGTAGTCGCCGAGGGCCAGCCAGTAGTCCGGGCGCTGCGCCGCCAGGTCTTCGTAGAGCTGGTAGTAACCCGACTGCCAGTTGGCGCACGACGTCTGGCCGACGACGAGGCGTGACATGGTGGCGCCCAACTCCGGCGTCGTGCGTGTGCGGCCGACACTCGAGACCTCTGAGGCATGTCGGAAGCGGTAGTAGTACCAACTGTCGGGTAAGAGGCCCTTGACGTCGACGTGCACGCTGTGGCCGTAGTCGGGGGTCGCCTCCTCAGAGCCGCTGGCGACGATGCTGGCGAATGCCTCGTCCGTGGCCACCTCCCACTGCACGGTGGCGGTGGTCGATCCCATGCCGCCGTCCAACTCCAGGGGCTTGGGGGCAAGCCGGGTCCACAGGATCACCGAGGCGGGCAGCGGATCACCGGATGCCACGCCCAGGGTGAAGACAGGGCTGGTGGCTCGCGGACCCCGCCGGGCCAGGGCCGGGGCGGCGGGCACGACGACAGCGCCGGTGGCGGCAGCGCCCAGGGCGAGGAAGGAGCGGCGGTCGAGGCCGCCCGTCGAGGTCTCATCGGTCATGGGGGCAGACTAGGGAAGCCGACAGCGCGTTGCCCGGCCAATGGGCCAAGATCTGACCCGACACGAGGACCGGAGTTGCCGTGGACACCCTCCTCCCGACGACCAAGCACCGGCGCGGCCGGCGCACGGCGCGCCAGGATCGGGCCCTGGCCGACCCGGGCCCCGCGCTCGTGTCCCTCGACCAACTGGCCCACGAACCCCTCATCACCGGATCCCAGCCGCTCATCCTCGACATCGGATTTGGATCCGCGGAGGCGGTGACCGCCCTCGCGCAGGCGCAGCCGGGCATCGCGATCCTGGCGGTCGACATGCACACCCCGGGCATCGGCGACCTCCTCGCGTCAATCCAGGAGCGATCCCTGACCGGCATTCGCATCATCGAGGCAGATGTGCGCCACGTGCTCACCATGCTCCCCGAGGGGCGCCTGATCGGAGTGCGGACCTTCTTCCCCGACCCCTGGCCGAAGAAGCGTCATCATCGCCGGCGACTCGTGACGACGGACTTCGCCGACCACCTCGCTGCCTGCGTGGCTATCGGCGGGCACTGGCACCTGGCGACGGACTGGGAGGAGTACGCCGACGCGATGCTGGAGGCGATCGTGGCATCCCCCCACTGGACGGGAGGGAAGGTCCCCCGACCCGAGTGGCGCCCCGTGACGAGGTACGAGCGACGCGGGCAGGCAGCCGGTCGCACTCCCGTCGATCTGTGGTTCGAGCGGATCGCGGCGTGAGGGTCGGTGACGGCGTGACCCTGGATGTCACGTCCATGGCACACGGTGGCGAGGCGGTCGCCCGACACGACGGACAGGTGGTCTTCGTGCGCGGAGCCCTGCCCGGCGAGACGGTCGTGGCGGAGATCACGTCCGCGCCCGCACACGGGAGGTTCCTGCGTGCCCGCACGGTCGACGTCGTGACGCCGTCACCGGATCGCGTGAGTCCTCCGTGCGAATACTCCGGCGTCTGCGGTGGCTGCGACTGGCAGCACGTGACTCTGCCCGCGCAGCGCAGGTTCAAGGCAGACATCATCGCGGATGTCCTGACCCGCATCGGTGGTGAGCCCGCCGGTCGCTGGTCGCAGCTCACGGTCGACGCGGTCCCCGGTGACGATGACGGCCTCGGCTGGCGCACCCGGATGAGATACGCCACCGATCCGTCGGGACGGGCCGGGCTGCGTGCCCACCACGCCCACGACATCGTCGCCCTCGATCGATGCCTCATCGCCTCGCCCTCGATTGGCGGGCCCGACGTGCTCGCGCAGTCATGGCTCGGCGTGGAGGAGGTGCTCGCGGTCCAGCCGGATGGCGGGCCCGTCGTGCTGCCGGATCCGGCACCCGGTGACGCACGGGTCACGCAGCACGCTGCTGGCCGAGCGTGGCACTTCGACGCCACGGCCTTCTGGCAGGTCCATCCGGGTGCGGCTGATTCACTCGCGAGTGCCGTGCGCCAGCTCCTTGCGCCCCGGGCCGGCGAGCACCTCGTCGACCTTTATGCGGGCGTCGGGCTCTTTGCCGGGGCCTGTCTCGGCGAACTGGGACCGGGCGGTCGCATCGACACCGTGGAGAGTGACGAGACCGCCGTGCGCGGGGCACGGCGAAGCCTGCATGACGAGTCCAACGTGCACATCCACCACGACCGCGTGGATCGCTGGCTGAGTCAGGGACGCCTACGCCGGTGCGACATCGTCGTGCTGGATCCGCCTCGCACCGGCGCAGGACGCGAGGTCATGGATCGCATCACGAGACTGGGTCCTCGTGCGATCGCCTACGTCGCCTGCGACCCTGCGTCGCTGGCGCGTGATATCGCCTATGCGCGCGCGCAGGGGTGGCACCTGACCCAGTTGCGCGCCTTCGACCTCTTCCCCATGACCCACCACGTCGAGTGCGTCGCACTCGTGGAGCCACGAGATAGCCTGCCGGCATGAGCGCTGACGAGGCCCTGCGCCGTCAATTGCGCTTCGCCTTCTTCCTGCAGATTGCCGGGGCGGCGATGTTTGGCCTCGCCTTCGCGACGCGCGCCATCGCCCTGGGCTTTGACCCCATCACTGCCGTCCTGGGCCTCGTGACCCTGCTCATCGTGGGAGCAGCGGTGTTCACGCGGAGGAAGATGCAAGATCTGGCACCGTGACGCGAATCGGCAGGCAGATGGTCACCCGACTGCCGCGCGGCGTCGATTCGATGGTCCACGAGCCGTCGTACCTCGCGACCGTCTCGTCCAGTAGACGTGATCCCAGTCCCGGGGTCGACCCTGCCGGCACGCCTCGCCCGTCGTCTTCGCAGACGATGCGCCACTGCGTCGGCCCATGCTCGACCGAGATCACCAGCGCCGTCGCGCCACCATGGCGTCGGGCATTGACGGCCACCTCGCCGAGGGCGGAGCGCAGGTCCATCAGTACCGACTGATCCGCCACCACATCGCCGACCTGCACCACCCGCAGGCCGATGGGTGGATCCACGACCAGACTCCCCGACGGCCCCGCTCCCCCCAGACGCCCGAGGAGCTCGGGCACCTCAACCGTGGCCATGGCCACGATTTGCACCCACGCGTCATCGCGCTCGCCCAGCCTCAGCATGACCACCGCCGCCGCGAGCCTTCCCTGCACCGTGCGATGCAGGGCCTCAGCGACGTCGCGGTCAGCCCGCTGTGACTCGGCGAGGATCTCCACGCGGCGCTGGCGCTCCAGGGCGAGGGCAGAGTTCGCCAGTTCCAGGCGTCGTTGCGCCACCACCACGAGTCCGTAACTGGCCACCACCGCGAGGCCCGGGAGGAGATAGCGGTAGGACATGCGGAATGCCATGAAGAGCCACTCGGCGAAGTCGTCGGGGAAGAGCCCGAAGACCGTCGCCGGGATGCCGATGCCCAGGACTCCGGCCAGCGAAATCAACGCCCATTCGCCGACGACGCGCCACGCTCCCGCGAGCGTGCGCCTCGGCGGTGGAAGGCGGTCAAGGATGTACGCCGTCAAGATCGGCGCGGCAGCAAGGCACAGGCAGGTCAGGATCGCCGCGGGAGTCAGCGCCCACTGGTAGACGACGAACTGCAGTGGCGCCGCTCCCAGGGTGAGGAGGACAACCAGCAACACCCGTCGCGGGAGGGGCACGGTGATGAGATCACGCAATCGATAGCGCTCTCGGCGGGGTGGCTTGTCCGCGAGGGGATCTGCCTCGAGGTCCACCCACTCCGTCACCTGACCTCTCAGCGGTGCTGCGATCACGCCGGAGCGCACGCGCCTGAGACCAGCCACGAGCTGGACCGCATCGAGGGGTCGATCCGTCGACGGGTGAATCGAGACCTCCAACTCACGTCCCCGGACCACGAGGGCCGCGCTGGAGCCTCCCGAGGCCGGGAGGCTCTCGCGCATCCAGCGATACACCTGCAGGCGCACGCCGTCGTCGAGGAGTGCGCCATCCGCGTCCATTCGCTCGATCATGGGAGCAGCAGAGATGGTGCCCATGGGATCGAGCGAGCGCATGGCGGGCATGAGGCCGAGGCGCACACTCACCGGGTGGAGCACGTGAGCCATTGGCCGCAGACGCGAGGCGATGAAGTCATCCACGTCGTCGGCAAGCTCGACATCGCTACGCGTGCCTGCTGAGCGGACG
>VGBQ01000039.1 GCA_016870425.1 Actinomycetota bacterium
GCGCTCGAGCCAACGCACCGCCGCACCGACAGGGCCGACCAGGGGGCGGGGCAACCACGGTCGCATGGCGAGTGCGGCCGCGGTGTCCTCATGCACGTCCCACACCATGCCTGGGTGACCGATGCCAACAGCAGCGACGACGGCATCGGGGCTGTGCAGGAGGATGATGTCGTGCTCGGGCGCTTCGCGAGTCAGCACCAGGTGGGTCTCCCGCAGGGCCGCCGCGCGATTGCGTCCCCGGCTGCGAGGGACGTCAAGGGCACGCACCTCGTCGCGCGGTTGCGCGCCGTACGACGCGAAGGGGCCCACCTGCGTGACGGAGTGCCCCGCATCGAGCAGAGCGCCGATCTCGCGTTCAGCAATACGGGCGTCGCGCGGGTCGTGAACGGGGCATACGACAAGGACCCTCACGTCAGGGATGATCCTGATCGGCGGCGAGCTCTGCGAGAGCCTGCTCGTTGGCCTCCTTGCGCTTGCGGCGCCGGTCGCGCAGCGCCTTCTTGCTCTTGAGCCCGAAGCGCGCTTCGTACTCCGGGATGATGTCGTCGGGATGGCCGTCAGAGATGATCCGTCCCTCATCAAGCCAGATGACGCGATTGCAGGCCGATCGAATGGCTCCCATGGAGTGGCTGACGAGGAAGATGGTGTCGGCGTCATCGCGCAGTTGCTGAATGCGCTGACTGCTGCGCTTCACGAATTCGCCATCACCGGTGGAGAGAGCCTCGTCGATCAGCAGGATCTCGTGTGTGACCGCCGAAGCGATGGCGAACTTCAGCCGCGCAGACATGCCCGACGAATAGGTATTCATCGGCATGTGGATGGCAGAGCCGATGCCGCTGAATTCCACCACGGACGGGATGCGCTCGCGGACCTGGGTGGGGGTGAGCCCCAGCGCGAGAAGCCCGAGTTCGACATTGCGCAGCCCTGACAGCGCCTGCATGAGAGCGGAACTCACCCCGAGCATCGTGGGTTGGCCATCTGCGTAGACCGAACCCTGGTTGGGTGGAAGAAGCCCCGCGATCGCGCGCATCAGGGTGGACTTGCCTGCGCCGTTCTTGCCGATCACACCCACGGCCTCGCCCTGGCGGGCAACAAAGCTCACTCCGCGCAAGGCATGGATCTCACGCTTGCTCGACACCGGCCTGCGACTGCGCAGGCGGCGCCAACGGCCGGCGCCGGGGTCAAGTGGCGCATCGGGAGCGGTCCACACCCGATAGATGATGTGCAGGTCGTCGACGACCACCTTGATGGGCGCGTGGGGGTCGCTGGCCCGGGGTGGCTCGACGTCGACGAAGTCGGCATCCTCACTCAGATCGAGGACGTCGTCAGCCTCGTCCATACCGATCCTCCGCGCGCCAGAAGAACCACATGCCCCACGGGAGTATCACGACGGCCCACCCCACGGCCAGGGCCCAGTTCCACGCACCCCAGGGGGAAAAGTAGGAACTCATGAGCGCATCGCGCATGCAGTTGAGGTAGACCGTGCCCGGGTTAACCTCGATGATGAATGTCGCCCACGGCGGAACTCCCAGGCGCGACAGTCGGTCAGCGATCGGGATCATGACCCCGGACATGTAGCCCCAGATGCGCAGGATGTAGGGCAGCACCTCCGACACGTCCTGCACCGTTGCAACCACGCGGGCCATGACGAGCGCGATGCCCAGTGAGAACATCAGGATGAGAAGCAGGGCAACGGGCGCGAGCAGCCAGTCCCAGGTGATGGGCTCACCGGTCACCAGGAGGATCACGATCATGATGGGCAGCGCGTAGAGGAAGACTCGCAGTTGCTTGATCACGACCGCGATGGGGAGCACCGCTCGCGGGAAGTGGATCGACCGCACGAGACCCTCATTGCCCGAGATGCTGCGCGATCCGACCATGATCGACTGGCGGATGATGGCGAAGGTGAAGACACCCGCGGCGAGAAAGCCGGTGTAGTTCGCCACACTGCCCCGACCGCCCAACAGGAAGCCGAAGAGGAACCAGTAGATCGCCATCGTGATGACCGGATCCATCACCTGCCAGAACTGACCCAGTCGACTCTTGGTGTTCTGCTTGTCGACACTGGCCCTGGCAAAGGCGAAAATGAATGCCCTGCGCTGCCACAGGCTGCGCAGGTATGCGCCGAAGGGCGGACGGCTGTTGACCGGCGAGAGGCCGGCATCACGGGCAAGGTCGCGGGCATCGACCTCGCGTCCGTCGACGACGATCAGAGCCTCACCACCTTCGGCCCACTTGTCGCTCCGCGCGTGTCGAAGAGCCTCGACGCGGCAGCCGTGACTGCTTCAAGATCGTAGGCCGCGTGGTTTTGCAGGAGTACGACGAGATCGGCACGCGTCAGAGCCGCATCCAGATCATCGACTCGTTCAAGGGCATGCGAGCCCAGGCGCCAGTTCGTGACATGGGGGTCGTGGAACTCCACGTCAGCACCCTTGTCACGCAACTCAACCGCGATCGGCTTGGCCGGCGACTCACGCTGGTCAGCGATATCTGGCTTGTAGGTCACTCCGAGAAGCAGCACGCGTGAACCGCGGAGGGGCTTGCCTTCGTCGTTGAGGGCGTCCTGGATCCGCCGGACGACGTAGGACGGCATGCCCGCGTTGATCTCCTGGGCCAACTCGACGAACCGGAAGGGGTAGCCGAGCTTGGCCTGCACCTGATACGAGAGGTAGTTGGGATCGATCGGGATGCAGTGACCGCCCACACCGGGGCCGGGGTAGAAGGCCTGGAAGCCGAATGGCTTGCTCTTGGCCGCAGCGATGACATCCCACAGGTCAATGTCGAGTTCGTGGCAGAAGCGCGCCATCTCGTTGACGAGTGCGATGTTGATGTGGCGGTAGGTGTTTTCCAGCAGTTTGGCCATCTCCGCCTCGCGCGTGCCGCGGGCACGCACGACGGTGTCGACGAAGGCGCCGTAGAACTCCGCTGCCGCATCGGTGCAGGCCTCGGTGTGGCCCCCGACCACCTTCGGCGTGTTGCGCATGCCGAAGTGCTCGTTGCCCGGATCGATTCGCTCCGGGCTGAAGGCGAGGTGGAAGTCGCGTCCGGCAACCAGGCCACCCTCCTCGAGGACCGGTCGCACCTCGTCATCAGTGGTGCCGGGGTAGGTCGTCGACTCCAAGACGACCAGTTGACCCGGCTGAAGGTGCGCGGCGATCGCGCGCGTGGCTCCCATCACCGCACCGAGATCCGGCCCTCCCTCGGGGGTGAGCGGAGTGGGGACGCAGATGATGACGGCACGTGCGTTGGCGATAACTGCCGCGTCCGTGGTGGCGACGAAGCCGCGACCCAGCATGTCCGCGATGTCCGCGTCCGAGAGATCGTCGACATGCGAGCGGCCGGCATTCAGGCCGTCCACGACGGACGTGGAGACATCGAGGCCGGTGACCGCGAGACCTGCTCGATTGGCCTCCTGTGCCAGGGGCAGGCCGACGTAGCCAAGCCCGATGACCACTAGATCGCGCGCCATGTCCGTCCTTCGCCGTTGCCACGGGTAGGCCCCGAGGTGCGTTCAGCGCCGGGAGCCATCAGCCCCGGAGGGCGCCGAGGAAAGAGTACGCGTCCCGGTAGGTCCCCATCACGGAAGGCCACGTGCGATGTTCGGCCACCCATGCCCGGGCTTGGCCACCAGCGTCAGCTCGCGCATCGGGGTCGGCGAGGGCGGAGAGCGCGTCAGCGAGGGCCGCGGCATCGCCGGCCGGGGTCAGCCTCGAGTGGGGTGCGAGCACTTCGGCCACGGCAGGGAGGTCGCTGCCGACCACAGGGATCCCACGGGCCTGCGCCTCGAGCGGCTTGAGGGCGGTGACCGCGCGATTGACGGCGGTGTCCCGGCGCGGGAGAGCAAAGACATCGAGGGCGTCGTACCAGTCGCGCACGGTGGCGACGGGAACCCGGCCCGGCGCCTGAATCGGGACACCGACTGCCTCAGCGCGAGACTGCAAGGGAGCCAAGGCGGGTCCATCACCGACGATGAGGATGCGCGCGTCGAGACCGCCGGTGCGCAGCAGTGCAACCGCGTCCACCAGGGTGTCCAGGCCTTCGTCATCATTGATGGTGGCGACGCTGCCGACGACGAACGCGCCCGCGATCCCCAGGCGCTCGCGGTTGGCCGACTGGTCGCGAGGGGCAAGGAACTCCAGCGGCACCGCATTGGGAGTGATGAAGACTCGTGCGGGATCGACTCCACGCCGGATGATCTCGTCACGCATGCCCTGACCGAGAGTTGTGATCACGTCGGCCCCGAGCAGCGCTTCGGTATGGCGCTGTCGGAGGAGCTGGTAGACCTCGGACTCTCGGACAGCCTCGCCGCCGTGTCGCGCGAGCCACGTGTCCTCGAAGAACGTGCGCGCCTCGTAGGCGACGGGTAGGCCGTGCCGTCGACCGACCTCCAGCGCCACGGCCGCGTTGACGTGATCGGACGCGGCATGCAGGACATCCGGGCGCAGATCATCCACGAGGGCGCCGAGCATGCGGGAGTACGCCGCGCGCATGCCAGTGTCGGACGGCATCACCAGGGGGAGCAGGCGGTGGTACGGCACTCCGTCGAGAATCTGAGGATTCGGTGACCGCAGATCGCCGTGCGTGACTGGATAGCCCGGTCGTGTCACCACATGCGCATCCCAGCCCGCGTCTCGCTGAGCGCGCGCCACCCGCTGCGTGCGAATCGTCGATCCCGCCTGCGTCACCGGCAGGGAGTTCGTGACGACATGTAGCACGCCCAGTGCCCCTTCCCGGCGTGCTCCGCGACCAGGCCGGGCTGCTCGGCGGTGCTCCCCCGGCGCAATCGGCACACCCAGCGTGGCCAGTTGTCGGCGAGCCGCACGCACGGCGCGTCGCCCGCGCGCGTCGCGCGGCCGCGCCACGGCTGGGGTGCTGAGCGAGCCAGAAAGGACATCGACCGCCAGTGCACATGACTCGCGCGCCGGGTCGTCAACGGACACATCGATGAGGGCAGCCCGCGCGTCGTCAAGCCGATCGCGGGCGATCGCGTAGTCGAAACGTCGCAGGGGGCCCTCCCCCGACTCAGCGGCAAGAGCGGGGACGGCACGCTCAAGGGCGGCACGCCCCCGGGCGGGATCCTGGGCGAATCGACGCCAGGCTCCCGTGATCGCCAAGGGCACCCGCCGCGCGATGCCGAGCGTCGCCATCCGCACCTCCCGGTCTGGGATACTAGACGCCGGTGGCGCAGCGTCACCGGCGACAGGAAGGCCGCGATGACTCTGCTCCACGTCACGGGCGCCCGTCCCAACTTCCCCAAGGCGGCCCCGGTCATCGCCGCCCTAGCCGACCTCGGAGAGCGTCAGCGACTCGTCCACACGGGCCAGCACTACGACGATCGCATGTCGGAGGTCTTCTTCCGCGAGCTCGACCTTCCGCGACCGGATGTGAATCTCGGCGTGGGCTCCGGCTCACATGCCGAGCAGACCGCGGCGATCCTCGTGGGTCTCGAGCAGGAGATGCTGGCCACTCGGCCCGCTATGGTCATCGTCTACGGCGACGTCAACTCGACACTCGCAGCGGCAATTGCCGCGAGCAAGCTCGGCATCCCGGTGGCCCATGTTGAGGCAGGCCTGAGGTCCTTCGACATGTCGATGCCCGAGGAGGTCAATCGGATCGTGACGGATCGGCTTTCCGATCTGCTGCTGTGCACGAGTCCCGACGCGATCGCCCACCTCGCTCACGAGGGCGCCCCCGCCGATCGGATCCACCTCGTGGGCAACCCGATGATCGACACCCTGCTGGCCAACCTGGACCGCATGGACGCGGAGAGGGCTCGCGCCTCCTTCGGCCTGCCTGACGACTATCTCGTCGCCACCCTGCATCGGCCCGGCAATGTCGATGACCCTGAATCGGCGGGGGAACTCGTGGCGCTGCTGCACTCCGCGGCCGCCCGCGCCGACATCGTCCTGCCCCTGCACCCGCGCGGGCGGGCAATCCTCGAGGCACTCGGGCTGGATGACCACCCACGCGTGCACGTCGTTGAACCCCTGGGCTACCTCGAGTTCATGAGCCTGGTGCGCGGGTCGCGGGCCGTCATCACCGACTCGGGTGGAGTCCAGGAGGAGACGACGGTGCTCGGCGTGCCCTGCCTCACACTGCGGCCGAATACCGAGCGGCCGGTGACGATCACTCACGGCACCAATCGCCTCGCAACCCATGCGACTCTCCTGCCTCTGCTCGACGCAGCGCTCTCCGAGGAGGTCGTCACCACCCGCCGACCCCCTCTGTGGGACGGCCACGCCGGTGCGCGCATCGCCGAGGTCGTCGTGGACTGGCTTGCGGAGCATCCACGGTCATGACCGAGACGCCCCTGCCGAGCGAGATCGCGGATACCTCCGACACTCCTGAGGGGGGTCGCCTCGTCGCCGAACTCCGCCAGGCCCAAGCCCGTGCCGAACGCGCCGAACGTGAACTCGCACGCACCCGGCAGAGCGCGGCGTACGTCGTCGGCGACCTCATGGTGCGGGCCGCGAAGGAACCCCGCCGGCTTCTCACACTCCCCCGCGACCTGTGGCGGGTATGGCGCTTGCGCCGCCACCGTCGCCCCACATCGCGTCCGGCGACGTCGAGCGCGCGGACGCGGGAGGACGTCGACCGCGAAGGGCCACGACTCCTCGTGCCGCGTCTGGCCAGCACGCCAACGGCCAGGAGCCTGTCGCTCGCCGGGGCCATAGGCGCGGCAACCGCCCGTGCCTGGTCTCCCTACGCATCCGTGAGTCCGGCGCTTCCACACGAGGCTGTCGCCCTCGTCGAGACCATCGACCCAGACGTCGTCGTCATCGATACGTCGGCGGCGCTGCCGGGTGGGTCGTGGTCACACCTGGGCAACCCCGCGGCCGTCGATCGCCTGCTCGCGGCCGGCGCTCTCGTGGACGCCGCGCATGCCCACGGGCGCCCCGTCGTCATGCTGCGCATGACACCGCCGTCGCACACCGCATTTCTCGACGGCCTCGCCGCGCGCTGCGACCTCGTCGTTGACGGCCCCGGATCGACACCGCGCGATGCCTGGCACCCAGGCATCGACCCACTCGACCACGTCCCTGCGGCTGCGGCCCCGGCCCTGCTCTGGACGGCCTCGTTTCCACCCAGCGACGACGCATGGCGCGCCGTCGCCCTGGCGGCAGAGCGCATCATCTCGATCGACCCGTCCCTGCCCGAGCCCACGGCCTGGCATCGCGCACTAGGCTGCGCGACCGGAGTGCTCATCGAGCCTGCGCGCGCAGGGATCCTGGGTGCGTCTCCCGAGAGCCTCCTGGCCCTCGCCTCGGGGCGACGCGTGCTCGCGCCGGACGACGCAGACCTGGCGGCGATGCTGGCTCCGTGGCCAGCCCTCCACGACGCGCACACCACCAGCCGAGATCTCGCGGACCTCGTCGCCTCCGCGCAGGGGCCGCGTCCGCTGTCGTCCTCCGAGCACCGCGCGGCCCTTGCGGCGATCCTCGTCTCCGCATCCGCCCCGACCCAACTAGCCCGACTGGCCGCCCGACTCGGCATTCCCGGACGTCCCAGCAACCCCTGGGATGTCGCGCTGCTGGCCGACGCCGACGTGGACCCGATGAGGGTGATCGCCCAGTCCTGGCGTCCCCGTGAGCTCGTCGTGGACAGGCCGCTGCCCGACCGCGCGACGTCGATCCTGCTCGATGCCGGGATCGACATCATCATCGGTGACGCGCACACCGACGCCGACGTCGCGCGCCTCGGACTCTCCTCGGCGTACGTCGCCACCCAGGTCGACCTCCGTGACCCACATGACCTGGCGGACCTGCTGGCCGGCACGCTCCTGGGCCAGGCCCCGCGCAGCCACCCCACCGATGCTCGCCTAGTGAGCACTCCATGACCGAGCCCTTGCGCGCCATCGTCTACGGAGACGTCAACCTCAACATCCTCGACGGCTCGGCCATCTGGGTGCAGTCGATGAGCGAAGCCCTCTGCGGTGCCGGCGTGGATGTGCGCGTGCTCCTCAAGGCTCCCGTCGAGACGGGGCGGCTCGTCGACCCGATGCGCGCGATGCCGGGTGTCACTGTCATCGACCCCTTCACCTCCGGACTCGCCGAAGGCCGGACTCCCCTGACCCCTGAAGCCGCCGTGTCGATCATCGAGGGGCTCGATGGCTCCGCGCCTGCCGACCTCGTCGTGGTCCGGGGACTGCGGCTCGTCACAGCGGCCGCCGCGTCCGCCCGCCTGCACGGGCGCCTGTGGACCTATCTCACAGACATCGCCCAGAGCCCCCTGGACATGGACGAGCAGCAGCGCGAACGCCTGGCCTCCATCGCAGGTGCCAGTCGATGGATGCTGTGCCAGACCGAGGAACTCCGGGCCCTGATCGAGGCAACGGTGCCCGGCGTCAGCGGACGCTGCGAGCTGTGGAGCCCCATCGTTCCCGCACCCGACGTCGACCCGGTCCCGCGACCGACCGGTCCACTTCGACTGGTCTACACCGGGAAATTTGCGCCCCTGTGGAACACCCTGGAGATGACGCGCCTGCCCGCCTTGCTCGCTGAGCAGGGCATCGACGCTGAAGTCCACATGGTCGGAGACAAGATCCACGACGTCCCCGGCGACCGCGACTGGTCAGTGCGGATGCGGGAGGCACTCCAATCCAGTCCGGGTGTCGTCTGGCACGGCGGCATGCCACGCCAGGAGGCAATGGCGCTCGCCGCCTCCGGTGACCTCGGACTGTCGTGGCGAGCACCCGAGATGGATGCCAGCCTGGAATTGAGCACCAAGGTGCTCGAGTTCGGCGTACTCGGCATCCCGGTGCTTCTCAACCGCACCCCCATGCACGAGTCCCTTCTCGGCGCTGACTACCCCCTCTTCGTCGCCAACGAGTCCGACGTCGTGCAGGCCTGCATCGCGCTGAGTGCGGATCCCTCCGCGCGCGACGAGCTGGGGCGGCGCATGGCCGCATCCGTCGCGCCGTACCGCATGGCGGCCGCCATCGTCAGGCTCCGGGCCCTCCTGGAGCGCACATTCCCTTCGCCACCCCAGGCCCTGGCTTCCCACGTCAGCGCCGCAGGGCGACCGCTGCGGGTGGTGGTAGCCAGCCATGACCTGAAGTTCTTCACGCGGATCCAGGAGCATCTCGCGGGCCTGCCCGGAGTCGAACTGCGCCTCGACCACTGGGAGGCCCTGTCGGTACATGACGTGTCCGTGGGCGAACAGATGGTCGCCCGGGCCGACGTCGTCATCTGCGAATGGGCCGGCCCCAATCTCGTGTGGTACTCCCGCCACAAGCGCGATGGGCAGCGGCTGATCGTCCGGCTGCATCGCTTCGAGTTGGAGGCAGGTTGGCTGGCCGACGTACGCGCCGAGGCCATCGACCAGATTGTCTGCGTGAGCCCCTTCTACGCTCAACTCACTGCCAAGCGCACGGACTGGCCGGTCGAGCGGATCGTGGTCATCCCCAATTGGGTGGACGTCGCACAATTCGACCGCCCTAAGCTTGCCGGCGCGGAGTTCACGCTGGGCATGATCGGGATTTCCCCCCACCGCAAGCGCCCGGACCTCGGCGTTGACGTCCTCGCCCGACTGCGTCGCCGGGACCGCCGATTCCGACTCGCCATCAAGTCCAAGATGCCGTGGGACTACTGGTGGATCTGGCGCAAGCCGGAGGAGCGCCTCGAGACAGAGCGCCTCTTCCATCGCTTGCACACCGACCCGCTAGTGGAGGGCGCCGTCACCTTCGATGGATTCGGAGGCGATGTGGCGTCGTGGCTGCGCCGCGTCGGGTGGGTGCTGTCTACGTCAGATGACGAGAGCTTCCACCTCGCCCCCGCAGAGGGCATGGCGTCGGGTGCGGTGCCGGCCCTCCTCCCCTGGCCGGGTGCGGAGACGATTTACGACACCCGGTGGATCCACCCGGACCCGGCCAGCATGGCCGACGCCATCCACGACATCACTGCCTCGGGTCGCTGGCAGGCCGATCGGGCGCTCGCGCGCGAACAGGTGCGGGCGTCGTTCCCGCTGGACGCCGTGTGTGACGTCTGGGCGCGCATCCTCGTCGAGGATCTCTCATCCCAGACAGCTCAGGGGACGCTGGCGCGCACTCAGCTGGACTCCTCCTCACCGGGCGCAAATACGGCCGAGTAGAGCGCTGTGCCCCCTCGGCACTCAGCGAGCGCCAGGAGGTCCGACCCGTGCAGCAATGCCACCGTGCCGTGCTCGGGAGCGCCGGGCGGCCACGGGATGCGCACCCCATGCGTCACGGCGCGCACGCTGCCGGCGTCGACCTCCGTCCACGGGAGCGAACGGCGCGCTGCCTCACCGGGAGGCATGAGCGATGCGAGCCCGAGCTCGTCCGGGGCGCACGCGTCGCTGAGAGTGAAAGCACCTGAGCGAGTGCGGCGCAGCGACACGACGTGACCACCCACACCGAGTGCTTCTCCGATGTCACGAGCGAGCGCGCGCACATAGGTGCCCGCGGAGCAGGAGACGCGCACGTCGACCACGGTCGAGTCGACTCCCTGCACCTGTTCATGCCTCAGGCCAACGATCTCGAGTGCGTCGATCGTGACCTCACGCTCCGGCAAGTCCGGCACCTCTCCGGCGCGCACGAGCTCATGGGCACGCTTGCCGTCGACGTGGACAGCGCTCACCGCACTGGGCCGCTGGAGCACTGTGCCGCGCCACGGGACGAGGGCTCGCTCCACCTCATCGCTCCCGCAGATCGCTCCGGGGGCCGCGGTCACCACCCCCTGAGCGTCGTCGGTCGTCGTGGCGATCCCCAAAGCAATCGTCGCGAGGTATTCCTTGCCCTGGGCAGACAGGTGGCCCAACAGTCGCGTGGCGGAGCCGATGCCCAGCACAAGCACGCCCGTGGCGAGTGGATCGAGGGTGCCCGCGTGCCCGACACGACGCGTGCCCCACGCCTTGCGAGCCCGAGCCACCATGGCGTGGGATGTCGGCCCCTCGGGCTTGTCCAGCACGAGGATCCCGCGGGGGCCGGCAGGTGTCATCCGGCTGTGTCGTCCTCATCGGAGGGATGCCGGTAGGGGTCCGGATCACCCGCATAGTGCGCGCCGGTGGCCTGCGCGTGCACCTGCGCGTCCGACTCGGCCGCGGCCCGCAAGAGTTCGTCGATGTGCTTGGCGTTGTCGGGGAGGGCGTCGAGTACGAAGGCGAGGGAAGGTGTGTGCTTGATCCCGGTTTGGCGGCCAACCTCACTACGCAGGATGCCCTTGGCCGACTCCAGCGCCGCGGCCGTGGAAGCGCGCTCCTCGTCGTCGCCGTAGACCGTGTAGAAGACGGTTGCCTCGCGCAGGTCAGGAGTAACTCGCGCATCGGTGACGGTGATGAATCCCAGGCGGGGATCCTTGACCTTCATCTCCAAGGTTTCTGCCACGATCTCGCGGACGCGGTCAGCGAGCTTGCGGGCACGGGCTTCTGCCGCCATCAGCGCACTCCTTCGTCGTCGCCGCCGAAGAGACGGCGGCGGGCTCCCACCACGGTGATCTCCGGCAATCCGGAGACCCAGTCCTCGCACGCTTCAGTGACTCGCCGGGCGTGCGATGCCTCGCCCGAGACGGCTGCGACCGTGACCTGTGCTCGACGGTGCAGGTCCTGGTGCTCTGTCTCGGCTGCTGCCACGTCGAACCTCCTCCGCAGGTCCCGCACAATCGGCTGGACCACTGCGCGCTTCTCCTTGAGCGACTGCACGTCACCCAGGAGAATGTCCAACTCGCACGTCGCCACGAACACAGGAACTGCCCTAGGAGCGGGCCTTCTCGCGCATCTCGTAGGTCTCGATGACGTCGTCCACCTTGACGTCGCCGTAGGTCCCTAGGTTGATGCCGCATTCGAAACCTTCACGCACCTCGGTCACGTCGTCCTTGAAGCGGCGCAGGGTCGCGATGGACAGGTCATTGGCGACGACCGCGCCATCGCGCACCAGGCGCGCCTTGGTGTTGCGCCGGATCTCTCCGCTGCGCACCAGGCAGCCCGCGATGGTGCCGAACTTCGAGGACTTGAAGACCTCGCGCACCTCGGCGGTGCCCAGTTGGATCTCCTCGAACTCCGGCTTGAGCATGCCGCGCAGGGCTGCTTCGATCTCATCAATCGCCTGGTAGATCACCGAGTAGAAGCGGACGTCGACCCCCTCCTGGGCGGCGTACTCCGCGACCTTGCCCTCGGGACGGACATTGAAGCCCACGACCACGGCGTCGGACGCGCTCGCGAGTGTCACATCGCTCTTGGTGATGGCGCCCACTCCGCGGTGAATCACGCGCAGGGAGACCTCATCGCCCACCTCGATCTTCAGCAGGGCATCCTCGAGCGCTTCCACCGAGCCGGACACATCGCCCTTGAGGATGAGGTTGAGCTCGCGACGCTCCCCTTCCTCGATGCTCTTGAGGAAGTCCTCCAGCGTGCGCCGAGCCCGTGACTTGGCGAGCTGTGCGTTGCGTTCGCGCGCCTGGCGGGTCTGGGCGATCTGACGGGCCGTGCGGTCCTCGTCGACCACAAGGAAGGTGTCACCCGCACCGGGCACGGAGGTGAGGCCGAGCACCTGCACCGGCCGTGACGGCAGAGCCTCCTCGACGGCATTGCCGTCCTCGTCGAGCATCGCTCGCACGCGCCCGTAGGCATCCCCTGCCACGATCGAGTCACCGGGCCGCAGGGTGCCGCGCTGCACGAGCACGGTGGCGACGGGACCGCGTCCGCGATCGAGATGAGCCTCGATCGCCACACCCTGGGCGTCCTGGGTGGGATTGGCACGCAGATCAAGTGCCGCGTCAGCGGTGAGCAGGATCGCCTCGAGGAGCTCGTCGATGCCGGTCCCCTGAACGGCGGAGACGTCGACAAACATCGTTTCGCCGCCGTATTCCTCCGCCACCAGGCCGAACTCGGTCAACTGGCCGCGAACCTTAGAGGGGTCCGCGCCCTCCTTGTCCACCTTGTTGACAGCCACGACGATGGGCACCTCGGCCGCCTGGGCGTGATTGAGCGCCTCAATGGTCTGCGGCTTCACCCCGTCATCGGCCGCGACGACGAGTACGGCGATGTCGGTCACCTGGGCACCGCGGGCACGCATGGCCGTGAAGGCCTCGTGACCCGGGGTGTCGATGAACGTGATGGGGCGCTCGCCCTCCCCTGGGTGGGCGATGATCTGGTACGCGCCGATGTGCTGGGTGATGCCGCCGGCCTCGCCCGCCACGACGTTGGTCTTGCGGACCGCATCGAGCAACTTGGTCTTGCCATGGTCCACGTGGCCCATCACGGTGACGACCGGCGGACGCGGCATCAGGTCCGCCTCGTCGCCCTCATCCTCGCCGAAGTCGAGCGAGAACGACTCGAGCAGTTCGCGATCCTCATCCTCGGGCGAGACCACCTGGACGTCGAAGTCGAGCTCACCGCCCAGCAGCTTGAGCGTGTCATCGTCGACGGACTGGGTCGCGGTGACCATCTCTCCCAACTTGAAGAGCACGGTCACGAGGTCGGCGGGGCTGGCATCGATCTTCTCCGCGAAGTCGGTGAGGCTGGCGCCACGGGGCAGGCGCACGACCTGGCCGTTGCCGCGCGGGAGCCGCACGCCCCCGATCGTGGGCGCCTGCATGTTGTCGAACTCCTGGCGCTTCGCGCGCTTGGACTTGCGACCGCGGGAGGGTCGCCCCCCGGGCTTGCCGAAGGCCCCCGCCGTGCCGCCTCGACCACCCGGTCCGCCTCGGGCTCCCGGACGACCGCTGAAACCGCCACCCGGTGCTCCTCCGGGAGCTCCAGCGAAGCCGCCACCGGGAGCACCACCGGGCCGACCGGGACCCCTCCCGCCCGGTGCACCGCCGGGGCCGCGTCCGCCGCCGGGCGCACCACCGGGACCGCGACCGCCACCGGGCCCGCCACCGGGCCGCCCGGGGGCGGTGCCTGGGCGGGGTACGCCGGGGACGCGGGGCATCATGCCCGGGGTGGGGCGAGGGATGCCGGGGACCCCCGGCGCGCTGCGGCCCATGCCGGTATTGCCCGTGAAGGGGTTGTTGCCCGGACGCGGGGCGGAAGGCCGCGGAGCCTCGCGTGCCGCCACGTTGCCGGTGAAGGGGTTGTTGCCCGGACGCGGACCCGCCGGCCGAGCGGGGCGTGGAGCCTCGGGCTCGGCGGTAGCGGCGGCGGGCGCTGCCGGCTCTGACGGCGGTGTGGGCGACAGCTCGACGACGGCCTCGGGCGCTGAGTCGGCCACCGGAGCTGGTGCCTCTGCGCTCGGGGGCGCCTCCTTGGGGGCCGCCGCCTTCTTTGCGGCCCGCTTCGGCTTGGCCTCGGCAGGCGCAGCGGCGGGCATGGCGTCCTTCAACTTGCGGACGACGGGCGCTTCAACCGTGGATGACGCCGAGCGCACGAACTCTCCGAGCTCGGCCAATTTGGCGAGCACAACCTTGCTCTCGACGCCGAGCTCCTTGGCGAGCTCGTAGACCCGGACCTTCGACACAACTCTCCTGTCTTTGGTCCGGATGGCGCGCTACGGGCGCGTGGCCGGACCGTCAGTGCTGGACGACCCTGCTCATGGCTGGGTGCTCATCGGTGGCTCATCCTTGGATGCCCCATCTTTCGCGGCTACTACGGCGGTCTTCGGACAACGTGCCCTGCAGGAACGCGCGCAGCCCCGATATGTCGGGAGCCGCACTCGCCCGCAGTGCACGGACGAACGCCTTGCGGCGCTCGGCCTCATCCAGGCAGTCGGGGTGCAGCCATGCGCCCCGGCCGGGAAGGACAGCACTCGGGTCAGGGACTACCGCCCCATCGTCCAGCACCACCCTCAGAAGGCCATCCGGCGAGCTCCGACCCCGGCAGCCGATGCACATGCGCACGCTCGAGGTGCGGCCTGCGCTCACATCGGTCCCGGGTAGGTGCCAGACGGACCCCGTGAGTGTAACGCTCCCGGGCCGGCCGCGGGTCACCGGTGGGGCCGCGGGCGGCCTAGGTGTCCGTCTGCCCCTCGGACCCCGGGTCCTCGTGCGTGTCGGGCCTGATGTCGATCCGCCAGCCCGTGAGACGAGCAGCGAGTCGAGCGTTCTGTCCCTCGCGGCCGATGGCCAGGGACAGCTGGTAGTCCGGCACCGTGACCCGGGCTGCGCGAGCCGCAGCATCCACCACCTCGACCCGGCTCACTCGCGCGGGCGACAACGCGTGCGCGATGAGTTCGGCGGGGTCGTCACTGAAATCGACGATGTCGATCTTCTCGCCACCCAGCTCACTCATCACCTGGCGGACACGCTGGCCCATAGGCCCGATGCACGCACCCTTGGCATTCACACCGGGGATCGTCGAGCGCACGGCGATCTTGGTCCGATGCCCGGCCTCTCGAGCCAGGCCGGCAATTTCGACGCTGCCGTCGGCGATCTCGGGGACCTCCAGCGCGAAGAGCCCGCGCACTAGCGCGGGATGCGAGCGGGACACGGTGACCTGCGGGCCGCGAGGCCCCTTGCGCACGCTGGTCACGACGCACTTGATGCGGGTGCCGTGGGGGTATGACTCGCCGGGCACCTGCTCCGACGGGGGCAGAATCGCCTCCACCTTGCCGAGGTCAACGCGCACCACGCGGGGATCGCTGCCCTGCTGGATGACGCCGGACACCAGGTCGCCCTCGGTGCCGGAGAACTCCCCGAAGGTGCGGTCACCCTCGGCATCGCGCAGCCGCTGCATGAGGACCTGACGAGCCGTCGCCGCTGCCACGCGTCCGAAGTCGGTCGGCGTGTCGTCATACTCACGTGGCACCGGCACCACCTCGCCGGCCACCTGCTCGCCCACCGGTGCG
>VGBQ01000040.1 GCA_016870425.1 Actinomycetota bacterium
CCGGGGGGTGCCTGATGAGTGTTCCGTTCTATGTCTCGCCTGAGCAGATCATCAAGGACAAGGCTGACTACGCGCGCAAGGGCATCGCGCGAGGCCGCAGTGTCGTGGTCCTGCAATACGACGGCGGGATTCTCTTCGTCGCGGAGAACCCCTCTCGCTCACTGCACAAGGTGTCCGAGATCTACGACCGGATCGGCTTCGCCGCCGTCGGCAAGTACAACGAGTTCGAGAACCTTCGCGTAGCGGGCGTGCGCCTCGCAGACATGAGGGGCTACGCATACGACCGCAGCGACGTCACCGGCCGCAGCCTTGCCAATGCCTACGCGCAGACGCTGGGCTCCATCTTCATCGAGACCACGAAGCCCTACGAGGTCGAGCTCGTCGTGGCGGAGGTCGGAGTGGCTCCCGAGGCCGACGAGATCTATCGATTGACCTTCGATGGCTCGGTAGCCGACGAGCACGGCTTCGTCGCCATGGGCGGTCAGGCCGACGAGATCGCCGAGTCCCTGGGCTCAACCTGGCGGTCCGGCATGAGCCTGGAGGAGGCGATCCGTGCGGCCGTGTCCGCGTTGGGCGTCCCCTCCGAGGGAGCGCCCGGGCCCGAACAACTTGAGGTGGCGATCCTTGACCGCACGCGTCCTCGGCGGACGTTCCGCCGCATCGCGGTCGATCGTCTCGCCGCGATCCTCGGAGCCGAGGGGACCTAGGCGTGGACCGGCGCATCTATGGCATCGAGACGGAGTACGGCATCACGTGCACCTTCAAGGGCCAGCGCCGGCTGAGTCCCGATGAGGTAGCGCGCTACCTCTTCCGGCGCGTGGTCTCCTGGGGGCGGAGCAGCAACGTCTTCCTGAGCAATGGTTCGCGCCTCTATCTCGATGTCGGCAGTCATCCGGAGTACGCCACTGCCGAGTGTGACGACGTCGTGCAGCTGATCACGCATGACCGGGCGGGGGAGCGGATCCTGGAGGGGCTGCTCGTAGACGCCGAGCGACGACTGCACGACGAGGGGATAGCCGGCGACGTCTATCTCTTCAAGAACAACACCGACAGTGCGGGCAACTCCTACGGATGCCACGAGAACTACCTTGTCGCCCGGCATGGGGAGTTCCAACGCCTAGCCGACTCAATACTGCCCTTTCTCGTCACGCGCCAGGTCGTCTGCGGAGCCGGCAAGGTGCAGCAGACGCCGCGTGGCGCCGTCTACTGCATCAGCCAGCGAGCGGACCACATCTGGGAGGGTGTCTCGAGCGCGACGACGCGCAGCAGGCCGATCATCAACACCCGCGACGAGCCCCACGCCGATGCGGAGAGGTATCGCCGGCTGCATGTCATCGTCGGCGACTCCAACATGAGTGAGACGACCACGCTGCTCAAGGTGGCGTCCGCGGATCTCGTGCTGCGCATGCTCGAGGCGGGAGTGGTCCTGCGCGACCTCACATTGGAGAACCCCATTCGCGCCATTCGCGAGATCAGCCACGACCCCACCGGGCGACGCACCGTGCGTCTGGCCAACGGGCGCGAGCTCACGGGGCTCCAGATCCAGGCGGAGTACTACGAGAAGGCTCGGGACTTCGCTGATCGGCAGGGACTCCTCGACGACCCCGGGGGAGTCCCCGCGCGGTGCCTCGACCTCTGGGAGCGCACGCTCAAGGCCGTCGAGACGCAGGATCTTTCGGCCGTGGCCGAGGAGATCGACTGGGTGATCAAGCTGACGCTGCTGGATCGCTACATGGCCAAGCATGGCCTCACCCTGTCCGACCCGCGCATCGCCCAGATGGACCTCGCCTACCACGACGTCACACGATCCCGTGGGCTGTTCTACCTGCTCGAACGCCATGGACGCGCGGCACGCGTCACCCACGAACCGTCGGTCTTCGAGGCCAAGTCGATCCCCCCTCAGACGACGCGGGCCCGCTTGCGCGGGGAGTTCATCCGGCGTGCACAGGAGCGTCGCCGCGACTTCACGGTGGACTGGGTGCACCTCAAGCTCAACGACCAGGCGCAGCGCACCGTGCTGTGCAAGGACCCCTTCGCGAGTGTCGATGAGCGTGTCGAGAAGCTCATCGCCAGCATGTGAGCAGGGGACGACTAGGGTGTTGGCATGAGATTCGGTCCTGGGGTCCTCAGCGGCGCCCTAGGTGTCGCTCTCCTCGCCGGGTGCGGGGGAGGTTCGTCAGGTGACGCGAGCACGCCCGCTTCCAGTCCCGCCGCATCGACTGCGGCCGCCACCGGTCCGTGGGCCACGAGCGACTGTGCCACGATTGCCCCACCCACCACGGCGCCCACTAAGCCCGAAGGCGCCGTCGTCGAGGGTGAGGTAGCCACGACCGTCGATCCTGCGACAGCCCCCGTCGTGGGCGTCCTCGAAGGTGCTGTGCCCATCACGCGACTGGTCATCTCTGACGTCGTGCCAGGCTCCGGTCCGGAGGTGGCGCCCGGTGCGACAGTCACGGTGCAGTACTGCGGCGTGGGCCTGGCATCCGGGGCGATCTTCGACTCGTCGTGGGCCCGCGGCGCACCGGCAACCTTCCCACTCGACGGGGTCATCACCGGGTGGCAGGAAGGGATCCCCGGGATGCAGCCTGGCGGTCGGCGGCTCCTGATCATCCCGGCCGACATGGCCTACGGCGATGCACCCCCGCCGCAGTCCGGCATCGGCCCGGGCGAGTCCCTTGTCTTCGTCGTCGACATGCTGTCCAGTCCCTGACCCCCGGAGAAGCCATGACTGACAAGCCTGACATCGACTTCATCGACGGCCCCCCGCCGTCCGAGCTCGTGATCGCCGACCTGGTCGTCGGCGACGGTGCCGAGGCCACCCCGGGCGACCAGGTGCTCGTCCACTACGTCGGCGTGGATTTCCAGACGGGGGAGCAGTTCGATGCTTCCTGGGACCGTGGCGAGCCCATTCGCTTCCCCCTCGCCGGGCTCATCGCGGGCTGGCAGGAAGGCATCCCGGGCATGCGCGTGGGCGGTCGCCGCCAACTCGTCATCCCGCCCGCGCTGGCCTACGGAGAGTCCGGCGGGCACCGCCTGGCTGGCCGAACGCTCGTCTTCGTGATCGACCTCCTCGCCGTCGGCTGAGCCGCGGATGGCGATCGACCGCACGGAACGCCTGCTCAATCTCGTCATCTGCCTGCTGGGGGCCCAGCGACCAGTCAGTCGTGCGGCGTTGCGCGCGAGCATCCCCGGCTATGCTGGCGATGCCGGCGACGATGCCTTCGAGCGGATGTTCGAGCGTGACAAGGACGAATTGCGCCAGATGGGCATCCCCGTCGAGACCGTGGTCAACAGCCAGGGGGAGGTCGAGGGTTACCTCATCGACGAGGACACCTACGCGATGCCCGACCTGGACCTCGACGCATCGGAGCGAGCGGTCCTCGGACTCGCCGCGCGCGCCTGGAGCGAGGCGACGCTTGCCGCGCAGGCTTCATCAGCACTGCGCAAGATCGAGGCCAGCACCGGTGCGCGATGGGCACCGATCCTGGCTGGACGACCGACCGCGGGTGAGGAGCACCTGCCTCTGCTCTGGGAGGCGATCCGGTCGCGAGCACCCGTGCGATTCGACTATTTGGCACGTGGCCGCGATGCCGCCGAGCAGCGGACGGTAGAGCCGTGGGCCACGGTCCACCGGGGCGGTGCGTGGTACCTCGTCGGGCACAGTCGCGAGCGACAGGCGGGGCGGGCGTTCCGCCTGTCGCGGGTCACGGGCGCGATGACGCGTCTTCGTGAGGAGTTCCCCGCCGCGGGGCGCGACGACGTCGACCGGCTGGTCGACGAGCTCGGTGACCCCTCGGCTCGGGGAGTAGCTCGGGTGACCCTTCCTGAGACGGGTGGGGCATGGCTGCGTCGATCGGTGCGACCGCGCGCCGACGGCAGCGGAGACGTCGACTACGCCGACATCACGGTCCTCGTCGCGGAGGTGATCGAGGCGGGAGGGGCGATCCTTGAGCCCCCGGACGCCGTCACGTTGCAACTGGAGGCCCTGCGGGCCGTCTGCGCGATTCACGGGGATGACGATGCGTGAGACCGCTGCGAGCCGGCTGTCACGCCTGCTCTCCCTGGTGCCGTGGCTGGAGCAGCACCCCGGGATCTCGGTGCCTGAGGCAGCGGAGCACTTCGGCGTCAGCCCCGAGGAGCTCGAGCGGGACCTGTGGCTGACCATCTGCTGCGGACTGCCTGGCCACGGGCCCGACCAGCTCATCGACATCCAGTTCTGGGATGACGATGCGAGCATTCACGTGATCGATGCCCAGTCCCTGGACCGACCACTGCGTCTCACGTCGACGGAGGCAACCGCGCTTCTGATCGGACTGCGCTTGCTCGCGCAAGTGCCCGGCGAGCACGATCGTGCTGCCCTCGCCAGCGCCACGGCCAAGCTGGAGGCCGCTGCTGATGTCGCTCGGGGGGCTGTGGTGGTCGCCGACGAGCCCGGTCACGACTGCGCGGCGCAGCTGGCCCGGGCGATTGCCGACGCGAGGGCCGTGCGGCTGGTCTACGCCGGCATCACGCGTGATGAGGTCACCGATCGCGTCGTTGACCCGGGTGCGCTGGTCCGACATAGCGGTCGCACCTATCTCACGGCATGGTGTCGCAAGGCCGGTGCCGAGCGGATCTTCCGCCTCGACCGCATCCTCTCCGCGGAAGTGCTCGATGAGCCCGCGCTGCCCCGAGCCTTCGCCCCGGGGATGCCCGCGATCGAGGGCATCACGGTGACGCTGCGGGTCGCGCCGCGTTCGCGGTGGCTGCTCGAGCTCCTCGGGGCCTCGCTCGCCTCGGTGGACGACGAAGCTCCGGTCGAGACCTCGGTGACCGTGGCCGATCCTGACTGGCTGGTGCGCACGGTGCTGGGCCAGTCCGGCGGGATCGAGGTGCTCGAGCCGCCCGTCGTGAGGCAGCGCGTGAGGGTGGCCGCGCAGGCGGCCCTGGACTCCCTGGCCGGCCCGGACAGCCCCTCGTAGCCCACTTCGTCCCCATTCCTGGGCCTCGGGCCGGTCCGGGGGCTACCATGGCGTCACGTGCGACGGAAGGTGCAGCGATGCCGTTCAATCTCCGGGGACCCGAGCTCCTCATCCTCGTCCTCATCATCCTGCTGCTCTTCGGTGCCAAGCGGCTTCCGGACGTCGCGCGGGGCCTGGGTCGTTCGCTGAGGATCTTCAAGTCCGAGACCAAGGACCTCCACGCTGCTGATGGCGATGCCGCACCCGCATCCGCGGATGCTCCGGGCGCCGTGGAGGCCGCGGCACCCCCGGCCAGCCTTCCGCCCGCCCCTGCCGCAGATCCCGCACCGGCCAAGGCACAGGCCGAGCGCGCCGAGAGCTGACGCGTGGCCGCTCCGCCGGAGACCAGCCCGCGGCGGCGTCGACAGGGCACCGGCGACGACGCGGCCATGCCGCTCGTCGAACACCTCCGTGAGCTACGCAGTCGTCTGGTCAAGGCGACACTCGCCATCGTCGCGGGGATGGTGGTCGGCTGGATCTACTACGACGCCATCTTCGCGTGGCTCTCAGCGCCGTTCCAGGCGGTCGTGGATCAGGCTCGCTCCGAGGGTCGCGACATCACGCTGGCGCTCACGGGCGTGGCCGACCCGTTCGTGCTGCAGTTGCAGATTGCTGCGGTCACGGGGCTGCTGCTGTCGTCCCCCGTGTGGCTCTACCAACTCTGGAGGTTCGTGACCCCGGGGTTGAGGCGCCACGAGCGGCGCTGGGCCATCGCCTTCGTGGTGGTAGCGGTCCCGCTCTTCGCGTCGGGCGTCATGCTGGCCTACCTCGTGCTGCCCTACGGCCTGGAGATCCTCTTCGGTTTTACGCCGCAGAATGTCGAAAACATCGTCTCGGTAGACCGCTACCTGTCCTTCTTCATCCGCATGGTCATCGTCTTCGGGGTTGGCTTCCTCGCCCCGCTCATGCTGGTGCTGCTCAACTTCGCCGGAGTCCTCACCGGCAAGCGCCTGCTGTCCTGGTGGCGCTGGATCATCTTCATCGTCTTCATCTTCTCCGCCGTGGCGACCCCCACCGGTGACCCCATCAACATGCTGCTGCTCGCCGGACCCATTCTCATCCTCATGGTCGTGGCGATCTCCGTCTGCCTCGCCAACGACAAGCGTCGGGCGCGCAAGGGTCATCCGGACTACGACGAGTGGGATGACGATGAGGCTTCTCCCCTCGAGCCTGCCGATCAGGAGTAGGCGCCGTGACCCTCACCGTGGTCGCGAACCCATCCTCCGGGCGGGGTCGGACGGCTCGGATCCTCCCCGAGGTGCTCCGCGCCCTGGAAGGCGCTGGGCGACATGCCCAGGTGGTCCTCACGGGCAGTGCCGCCGATGTCACCGCAGCTGTCCGCAGCGTCCGACAGGCAGGGGATGAGCGGGTCCTCGTGTGCGGAGGCGATGGCACCCTCCATCTGGCCGCACAGGAACTCGCGGGTGGCGACACAGCCCTGGGGATCATCCCGTGCGGCACCGGTGACGACAACGCCCGGACGCTGGGGGTGCCGCGCGGGGATCCCGCCGCGGCGGCGCTTCTCGCGGCAGGCGGCCCTATCAGCCGGATTGACCTCGGGCGCGTCATGACCGCGGACGGCACCGAGAGGGCCTTCCTCGGCGTGCTGTCGTCCGGCTTCGATTCGCTGGTCAATGAGCGTGCCAACACCATGACCTGGCCGAGCGGCAATGCCCGCTACGTCGTAGCGATCGTCGGGGAGCTACGCACCTTTCGCCCGATCGCCTATCGAGCGCGGCTGGACGACAGGGTGGTCGAGGGGGAGGCGATGCTTGTCGCCGTCGGCAATGGGGTGTCCTACGGCGGTGGCATGCGTGTGTGCCCGGACGCGGTCCCGGACGACGGCCTGCTTGACGTCACCTGGCTCCACGGGGTCAGCAAGGCGACGTTCCTGCGGGTCTTTCCCCAGGTCTTCAGCGGCAGCCACGTGCGCACCCCCTACGTCTCCACAGCACGCGCCACGACCATCGAATTGGATGCTCCCGGCCAGGTCATCTACGCCGACGGCGAGCGCGTGGCGCCTCTGCCGGCGAGGATCGACGTCTGGCCCCGGGCACTGCCCGTCGTGCGCGGGCACGCCGGCGCGTAGCCTGGGGCCGTGGCGCGACCAGGGTCCGAGGCGGCCCCGGCCGATCGACACGCAGCGTCACGTGACAGGGCCCTCCTCGGCGACTTCCCTGAGCTCTACCCCTTCGGCCTGGACGAATTCCAGCGGCAGGGCTGCCTCGCGCTGGCTCGCGGTCACAGCGTGCTCGTGGCCGCACCCACCGGGGCCGGGAAGACGGTCGTGGGGGAGTTCGCCGTCCATGAAGCCCTGAGGACGGGTCGCAAGTGCTTCTACACCACTCCCATCAAGGCGCTGTCCAACCAGAAGTTCCACGACCTGGCAGCACGCTACGGACAGGACCGCGTCGGGTTGCTGACCGGCGACAACTCGATCAACAGCGAGGCACCCGTGGTCGTCATGACCACCGAGGTGCTCCGCAACATGCTCTACGCGAACTCCACCACCTTGGACCAACTCGGGTTCGTGGTCATGGACGAGGTGCACTACCTCGCTGATCGCTTTCGCGGGCCGGTCTGGGAGGAGGTGATCATTCACCTCCCCGAGGGGGTCCTGCTCGCTGCCCTCTCGGCGACCGTGAGCAACGCCGAAGAGTTCGGCGAGTGGCTGGGCACCGTCCGGGGCACCACCGATGTCATCGTCGATGAGCATCGGCCCGTGCCCCTGTGGCAGCAGGTCATGGTGGGGGAGCGTCTGCTCGATCTCTTCGTCGACGAGGCTCACCATCGAGTCAATCCCGAGTTGGTGCGGATCGCGAAGGAGTCGGCCCGGTGGCCGGAGCAGCGCCGACGCGGTCGTCGCCCGACTCGGGATCGGTTGACCCCCTGGCGCACCGATGTCGTCACCGAGCTCCATGACGATCACCTGCTCCCCGGGATCACCTTCATCTTCAGTCGTGCCGGATGTGACGCGGCCGTCCAGCAATGCCTGTCGGCCGGCCTCATGCTCACCTCGCCCGAGGAGCGCAGGGAGATCGAGTCCACCGTCGAGTCGAGGACCGCGGACCTTCCCCACGAAGACCTCGGCGTCCTGGGGTTCGACACGTGGCGAGAAGGATTGAGACGGGGCATCGCCGCGCACCATGCTGGACTCCTGCCGCTCTTCAAGGAGGTTGTCGAGGACCTTTTCCAGCGCGGCCTGGTCAAGATGGTCTTTGCGACCGAGACGCTTGCCCTGGGCATCAACATGCCGGCGCGCACCGTCGTGCTCGAGCGTCTGGTCAAGTGGAACGGCGAGAACCACGTCGACATCACCCCGGGGGAATACACCCAGCTCACGGGTCGGGCGGGCCGCCGCGGCATCGACGTGGAGGGACACGCGGTCGTCGTATGGCATCCGGGGCTGGATCCGCAGACCCTTGCCGGTCTCGCATCCACGCGCACCTACCCGCTCCGCTCGAGCTTCCGACCGTCGTACAACATGGCCGTGAGCCTTATCAAGCGCATGGGCCGCACGCTCGCGCGCGACATCCTCGAGACCTCGTTCGCGCAGTTCCAGGCTGACCGGGGCGTGGTGGCGCTGGCAGCCCAGGTGCGCCGCAACGAGGAGGCCCTCGAAGGTTACCGCGAGGCCATGCAGTGCCATCTGGGTGACTTCGAGGAGTACGCCGCCCTGCGCCGACAGCTGAGCGATGTCGAGCGGGGAGCCGCCAAGGCGCGCGGACACCGGGACCGTCAGGAGATCGAGGAATCCCTGCGCGCTCTGCGCCCAGGCGATGTGATTGCGTGGCCCTCGGGTCGCCGGACGTCCCCCGCGGTCGTGGTCGCCGTCGATGACGCCGGCCTCGGCGCTCCGCCGCGGATCACCCTCGTGACCCTCGACCGCCAGGTGCGTCGTCTTGGCGCAGGCGAGGTGCATGCGGTCTTGCCCGTGGTGGGTCGCCTCCGTGTGCCGAAGGGGTTCTCCGCGCGATCAGCCACGGAGCGCAAGGCGCTCGCCGAGCGCCTGCGGGGATTCTCCGATGATGCGGCGAGCGCGCGGCCGTCGCGGCGTGCCCGCGCGGAGGATGCGGACGAGTCCGGTGAGATTCGCAGGCAACTGCGGCAGCACCCCTGTCACGGCTGCGCGGAGCGTGAGGCGCATGCGCGCTGGGCCGAGCGCTACTTCCGCCTCGCCCGGGAGACGCAGACGCTGCAGCGCCGCGTGGATTCCCGCACGACGAGCGTGGCGCGCCAGTTCGACCGGATCTGCGACCTGCTCCTCGAGACGGGCTACCTCGCTGGTCCGCCCCAGACACCCGAGGTGACCGACCGGGGCGACCTGCTCGCGGGCATCTACTCCGATGCCGACCTCCTGGTGGCGCAGGCGATCACCGAGGGCCTGTGGGAGGGCCTGGGGCCACCGGAACTCGCTGCCATGGCCGGTGCGGTGGTCTACGAAGGTCGCCAGCGCGAGGACAGCCCGCGGCTTCCCGGGGGGCGCGTGCGCGAATCGGCTCTGGCCCTCGCCGATCTCGCCCGAGAGCTGGCCGAGGTCGAGTCCCGCTTCGGCGTGCCCGTGACCCGGGACCTCGACCTGGGATTCGTCTGGCCCGTGCATGCATGGGCGCAAGGTGGCCGGCTCGCCACCATCCTCGCGGACTCCGAGATGGCCGCGGGGGACTTCGTGCGCTGGTGTCGCCAGGCCATCGATCTGCTCGATCAGATCCGTGAGGCCGTGCCGCGAGAGCATCCACTCCACGCCAACGCCCGGCGGGCACGTGACCTAATCGATCGGGGGATCGTGTCCTACTCCGCCACTGCCTGAAGCGCGCTGATCAGACGACGCGCAGATGCCTGCACGCCCCATGCCTCGGCCATGTTCAGGCCCTCGTCGGTCGAGTGCGGCGGCCCCATCGACAGGACGCTGCGACCGGGCCGGTGGGAGAGGCGCACGACGCGGTCGGCGTCAAGCAAATGCTCATGGGCGTCCAGGAGTCGCTGGCGCACCGCCGGTGTCATCGGCTTGCCCGTCGACGGGTCCTGAGCGGCCTCGAGGATGCCGCTCAGGTCGCCGTACGCCGAGACCAGGGCCTGAGCGGTCTTGTCGCCGATCCCGCGCGCACCGGGGAGCCCATCGGAGGGATCGCCGCGGAGGATGGCCAGGTCGGCGTACCGACTCGGCACGACTCCGAATCTCTCGGCGGCCGTGTGCGGATCGATCGTCAGCCAGGGCTTGCCCCCGCGGCTTGCGGAGCTGCCGCCGGTGAAGAGCAGCGTCACGCGGTCGTCCACGAGTTGGACGAGGTCGCGATCCCCTGACGCGATGTCCACGGGGCCGGACAGCTCCGCACTCAGGTCGGCGATGACGTCGTCCGCCTCGGCCTCGGGCGCGCCCACCACGGGCACGCCGAGGGCGGGCAGGATCTCGCGGAGGATGTCGACCTGCGGCGCAAGGGTGTCCGGCACCTCCTCGACATCTTCGCCTTCGTCGCCGTCGAGTGCCGCGACGTCCTCCGCCACCCGATGGGTCTTGTAGGAGGGGATGAGGTCGACGCGCCACTGGGGGCGCCAGTCGTCATCCCAGCAGGCGATCACGCGAGCACTGCCCCGCGCGGTGACCATCGCGGCGACGGTGTCGAGCACGCCGCGCACGGCGTTGACGGGCGTGCCGTCCGGGGCGACGAGCGTCTCGGGGAGGGCGAAGTAGGAGCGGTAGTACAACGACGCGGTGTCGAGGAGCAGCGCGGGGGCAGGTGAAGCGGGCACGGGCCATGGTCCCGCGACCCGCATGGGGGCCATTCCCGGGGTAGCGTTCCTCCCATGGCCTCTCCCTCTCCAGGTCCCGGGCACGGCGCTCCCGCTGTGCAGGTGCGAGAGCGTCTCTCGCGTGCGGCGCGCCTTGCCGCGGATGCGGGCTGGGACGCCCTGCTCATCACCCCCGGCCCGGACCTGCGCTACCTCGTGGGCTACGACGCGGTCCCGCTGGAGCGCCTCACGTGCCTCGTGGTGCCGGCGTCCGGGGATCCCGTCCTCGTGGCACCCCTCCTCGAGAGACCCGCGGCGGCCGCGAGCCCCGTCGGTGCTGCCGGCATCGACATCCGCACCTGGGGCGAGACAGACGACCCCTATCGCCTCGTCGCCGGCCTGCTCCCCGGCTCGAGACGCGTGGGGGTGGACGACCACATGTGGGCCGTGAAGGCCCTGAGCCTGCGGGCGGCCATGCCCGCTGCGGAGCAGTTCGCCGCCGGGGCTGTGCTCTCTCACCTGCGCATGCGCAAGTCACCCGATGAGGTGGCGGCTCTGCTGGGCGCCGGCCGTGCCATCGATGAGGTGCATGCCGCCGTGCCTTCACTCCTGCGTCCCGGGCGGACGGAGCGCGAAGTCGGCCGCGACATCGCCGCGCTGATCCTGGATGCGGGTCATGTCTCGGCGGACTTCGTCATCGTGGCGTCAGGGCCCAACGGCGCGAGCCCGCACCATGAGGTGTCCGAGCGCGTGCTGCAGGTCGGTGACCCGATCGTGGTCGACATCGGTGGGACCATGCCGGACGGCTACCGCAGCGACGAGACGCGCACGTATTCGCTGGGCGACCCGGGGGAGGACTACCTCCGCGCGTACGCCGTGCTGCAGCAGGCCCAGCGCGAGGCGTGGGAGGCCGTGCGGCCGGGCGTGACCTGCGAGCGAATCGACTCCGTCGCGCGGGACCGCCTCGAGGCCGAGGGCCTGGGCGAGCTCTTCATCCATCGCACGGGACACGGGATCGGACTCGAGGCGCACGAGGAGCCCTACATCGTCAGCGGCAACACCCTGCCGCTGGAGGAGGGCATGACCTTCAGCGTCGAGCCGGGCTTCTACGCCGAGGGGCGCTGGGGCGCGCGCATCGAGGACATCGTCGCCTGCGGAGCCGATGGTCCGACACTGCTCAACCATCGCCCCCGCGAACTCGTGATCGTGGACTGAGGAGCCGTCATGGAGGTGACCCGACTGCTCCCCGATTCCGACGCGCGGGCATTGCTTCAACTCACGCGCGACATCGCCACGTCCGAGCTGGCGCCTCGAGTCGCGGACGCAGAAGAGGACGCGCGCTTTCCCCGTGACGAACTCCGCGTCCTCGGAGCCGCGGGCCTGCTGTCACTGCCCTACCCCGAAGAGGTGGGGGGAGGAGGCCAGCCCTACGAGGTGTACCTCCAGGTGCTCGAGGAGATCTCACGCGCCTGGCTGGCAGTGGGCATCAGTGTCAGCGTGCACGCACTCGCGTGCTTCCCCCTGGCGACCGCGGGGAGCGACGAGCAGATCGCCGAGTGGCTGCCGTGGATGCTGTCGGGGGAGACGCTCGGGGCCTACTGCCTGTCGGAGCAGCACTCAGGCTCGGATGCAGCGGCGCTGTCCACGCGTGCCGTCCTCGATGGCGACTCCTATCGCGTGACCGGGAGCAAGGCCTGGATCACCCACGGAGGTGTGGCCGACTTCTACAGCGTGATGGTGCGGACCTCGGACGACGGCGCGCGGGGCATCAGCTGCCTCCTGGTCCCCGCCGACGCGGCCGGCCTCTCGGCCGGCGAGCCAGAGCGCAAAATGGGAGCCAACTCCTCCCGCACCGCGGGTATCCACCTTGACGGCGTACAGGTGCCGGTCACCCGCCGTATCGGGGCCGAGGGCCAGGGATTCCCCATTGCGCTCGCTGCTCTGGATGCCGGTCGGCTGGGCATCGCGGCCTGCGCGGTAGGGCTTGCCCAGGCGGCCCTGGACGCCGCCGTCGCGTACGCCGGGCAGCGCATGCAGTTCGGGCGTCGCATCGGCGAGTTCCAGGGGGTTTCCTTCGGGCTGGCGGACATGGCGGCCGCGGTGGCGGCGGCGCGCGCGCTCTACCTCGATGCCGCTCGCCTGCGCGACGCCGGCCTGCCCTTCGGCGCCCAGGCTGCCATGGCCAAGCTCGTTGCGACCGATACGGCGATGAAGGTGACCACCCAGGCCGTCCAGGTGCACGGCGGCTATGGCTACACGCGCGACTTCCCCGTCGAGCGCTATTTCCGTGAGGCAAAAGTCCTCCAGATCGTGGAGGGCACCAACCAAGTCCAGAGGATGGTCATCGGCCGGTCGCTGCTCGCGGGCACATGAGGTCGGCGCGCACATGAGCGGTGTGCTCATGACCGGCGGTCATGTCTACTCACCCGACGATCCCTTCGCGACAGCGATTCTCGTCATCGACGGGCGCATCGCGTGGATGGGTGACGACGCGGGAGCCCTGACCTACGCGGGGGATGCCCAGGATCGGCTGCACCTGGGTGGCGCCTGGGTGGCCCCTGCCTTCGTCGACGCCCATGTGCACCTCACGGCCACGGGCCTGGCCCTCACCGGCCTCGACCTGGCCGGCGCCGGAAGCATGGGCGAGGCCCTGCAGCGCCTGCGCGCAGCGGCTGAAGTCTCCGAGGGCGTCCTCGTCGGCCACGGATGGGATGAGACGGCCTGGCCCGAGGGGCGTGCGCCCACCACTGCGGAGATCGACGCCTGTGTCGGCGCTCGACCGGTCTACCTGTCGAGGGTCGATGTGCACTCGGCGCTCGCATCCCGCGCGCTGCGCGAGCAGGTCCCAGAAGCCCAGGCGCTCGACGGCTGGTCGGAGCAGGATCCCGTCGCCCGAGCAGCGCATCACGCCCTGCGCGAGGCGGCCCTCGCATCGATCACGGCTGATCAGCGCACACGTGCCCAGCGTTCTGCCCTGGCTTCAGCAGCAGCTCGCGGCATCGCGAGCGTTCACGAGAACGCCGGCCCCACCATCAGCGGCCCCGACGACCTGCGCGGCGCACTCGAGCTCGGCCGCGACGCGCGGATGCCCGAGGTGATCGGGTACTGGGGGCAACTCCACGGTCACGCCACCGCACGTGAGCTCGGGGCGCTCGGAGCTGCGGGCGATCTCTTTGTCGACGGATCCCTCGGATCGCACACCGCATGTCTCACCTCTCCCTACGCCGATGCCACCCCTGCCACCACCGGGGCCTCCTATCTGTCAGCAGACGACGTCGCCCGCCACGTGGAAGCATCGACCCGCGCCGGCCAGCAGGCGGGCTTCCACGTCATCGGAGACGGGGCGTCGGGCATCGTGGCCGAGGGGCTGCGCACCGCCGCGGCCCGCGTGGGAGCCGACGCTATCCGCGCCGCACGCCACCGACTGGAGCATCTGGAGATGCCCAGCGCTGACGACATCGCTCTTCTGGCGGACCTCGGCGTCGTCGCGAGTGTGCAGCCAGCCTTCGATGCGGCATGGGGTGGAGCAATGGGGATGTATGCCAGACGTCTCGGGGCGCCGCGCGCGGCGACGCTCAACCCCTTCGCACCCATGCTCGCCTCGGGGGTGATGCTTGCGCTGGGATCCGATGCGCCCGTCACGCCGCTCGACCCCTGGGGAGCGGTGCGCGCTGCGTCGTGGCACACGCACCCGCCCCATCGCATCAGCGTCCGGGCTGCCTTTGCCGCGCACACCCGCGGGGGGAGGCGCGCAGCGCGGCAGGAGGCGAGCCAGCCCGGAGTGCTCACGGTGGGATCGCCAGCCACCTACGCGGTGTGGGCACCGGGCCCACTCGTCGTGCACGCCCCCGACGGCCGGGTCGCGGCATGGAGCACCGACCCGAGGTCGGGCACCCCTCCACTGCCTGACCTCGCGAGTGGCACGCCGCGCTGCTGGCGCACCGTGCGCGACGGCGTCACGATCTTCGACAGCGGGGACCTCCCATGACGGGCACGCCGACCACGCGCTCCTTGGGCCTGGCGTGGCCGTGGCGCCTTCTCCTCGCCGTCCTCTCCGGGGTGCTGCTGGCGCTGGCGTTCCCCCCGGTGGGCGCCTCGCTCCTGGCCCCGGTAGCCGTGGCCCTGTTTGTCATCGCGACGTACCGCACGACGGCGTGGCGCGGTGCCGCGCTCGGGGCGGTCCAGGGGCTGGTCTCCTTCGCCATCCTGATTCGCTGGATGACCGTGGTCGGGGGAGATGCCTGGTTGCTCCTCGTCGCACTCTGTGCCTTCTGGATCGCCCTGGTGGGTGCGGGGCAGGCACTGGTCACCCGCCTGCGCTGGTGGCCACTGTGGGTCGCATGCGTGTGG